>CAQOYX010000016.1 GCA_948852375.1 uncultured Clostridia bacterium | reverse complement strand
AGTGTTCTGCTTAATTTAAAAGTTTTTTACTAAATTATTAAATTTATTAATCTTTCTAACTTTATTTTAATTGATTCATAACTTCTTCTACAAAGTTTTCTTCTTTTTTTTCTATTCCTTCACCTTTTTCAAATCTTACAAATCTTATTACTTTTGCTCCTTTTGATTCTAAAAGTTTTGATACTTTTATATCTGGGTCTTTTACAAATGCTTGATCTACAAGGCATAATTCTTCATAAAATTTTCCTATTCTTCCTTGTACCATTTTTTCTGCTATTTCAGCTGGTTTTCCTTCATTCATTGCTTGAACTTTTAGTATTTCAATTTCTTTTTCTACTCTTTGGGTTGGCACTGTTTCTCTATTTAAATATTCTGGTTTTGCTGCTGCAATTTGTAAACAGATATCTTTTGCAAGTTCACTGTTTCCATTTTCTAGTTCTACAAGTACACCAATTTTTCCATCTCCATGAATGTATTTTTCTACAAGTCCTGCAGATTCAAATCTTTCAAATCTTCTTATTGTTATGTTTTCTCCTATTGTTGCAATTTTTTCTGTTAATATTTCTTGTATTGTTTTTGTAGAATCTTTTATAGATTTTTGATTTAGTAATTCTTCTACATTTGATGGCTTTTGTATTGCTATTTGCTCTGCAACATCTGATACAAAATTTTTAAATTCTTCATTTTTTCCAACAAAGTCTGTTTCAGAGTTTACTTCTACAATGCTTCCTATTTTTCCATTTTCAGACACATATGCAGCAACTACTCCTTCTGCTGCTATTCTATCTGACTTTTTAGCAGCTTTTGTTATTCCTCTTTCACGTAATAATTCACTTGCTTTTTCAAGATCTCCATCTGTTTCTGTTAAAACTTTTTTGCAGTCCATCATTCCTGCTCCTGTTTTTTCTCTTAATTCTTTTACAAGATTTGCTGTAACCATTTTCATTTTCCTCCCTATATTTAATTTTCAAAGGGCATCATTCGGTATTCCTTATGGATCGTCTTACCGAGTGATGCCCATACACTTTATTTTTGCATTATATTTTTATTTATTGTTTATTTTTATTCATTTACTTCTTCTGTTTCTGCTACAACTTCTTCCATACTTGTCTGTTCTTCATTTTCTTCTAAAGCTGGTTCGAAACTTTCTCCTTGTTTTCCTTCAATTACTGCATTTGCTATAACCTCTGTAATTAATTTTACAGCACGAATTGCATCATCATTTCCTGGGATTGGGTAATCTACATCTTCTGGATTGCAGTTTGTATCAATTAGACCAACAACTGGTATATTTAATTTACGTGCTTCTAGTATAGCTATTCTTTCTTTTTTAGGATCAACTACAAACATAACTCCTGGCATTTGTTTCATTTCTTTAATTCCACCTAAGTTCTTTTCTAGTTTTTCCATTTCTTTTTTTAATATAATAACTTCTTTTTTAGGTAACACATCAAATGTTCCATCTTGTTCCATTGTTTCTAGTTCTTTTAGTCTTCCTATTCTTTTTTGAATTGTATCAAAGTTTGTAAGCATTCCACCTAACCATCTTTGATCAATATAGTACATCCCACAAGCTTGAGCTGCTTCTTTTACACATTCTTGTGCTTGTTTTTTTGTTCCTACAAAAAGAATTTCTTTTCCGTCTTCTGCTTGCTCTTTAACGAAGTTATATGCTTCGTCAATTTTTTTTGATGTTTTTTGTAAATCAATAATGTGGATACCATTTCTAGCTTGGAATATGTATTCAGCCATTCTAGGATCCCATCTTCTTGTTTGGTGTCCAAAGTGTACACCTGCTTCAAGTAATTGTTTCATTGCAACTACTGCCATTTTAAATTCCTCCTTTAGTTCTTTACCTCCATAAAGTTTCAAATGCTTACGCACACTTAAAATTTTTAAGCACTTACGTTTGCTTGCTTTATGTGTGTATTTTTTAACTTGCTTATTATACCACAAAAGCATTGCAAATGCAATACTTTTTGAAAAAACAAATTATAAAAACAAACTAAGCATATATACTATATAAAACCCAAAATATGCAATTCCATTTGCTCTACTCATTTTATTCTTTGGTGGAATAATTGGAAATAGTGCCAATACTAAAGTTCCTATAATTAAAATAATCATGTCTTTGTTATAGCTTAAATTATATGAAATAGGATTTATTATTGAAGATGCCCCTATTATTAACAATATATTGAAAATATTTGAGCCCAATACATTTCCTATTGCAATATCGCTTTTTCCTTTTATTGCAGCAGATACACTTGTAACTAATTCTGGCAAACTTGTTCCTATTGCTAAAATTGTTACACTTATTATTTTTTCACTTAAATTAAACATTTCAGCAATTTTAACAGCATTATCTACTGTTAAATCTCCTCCAAATTTTAGTGCTGTAATTCCTAAAATAATAAATAATATGTCTTTTAATATATATGTTTCTTTTTCATCTATATTTTCTTTTTGTAATTCATTTTCTTTATCAAATTTTTCTCCTTTAATAGCCATAACTATAGTATATATAATGAATGATACAAGAAAAATAACTAATATGATTCCATCAATCCTTGATACATCTTGACCTATATTACATAGTATCATAAAAACAATTGTTATAAATAGGCATATTGGTATTTCAATTAATCTAGTTTCTCTTTTTAATGGTATTTTTTTTATTATTGTTGACATTCCCAATATTAGAAATAAGTTAGCTATATTACTACCTATAATGTTACCTACTGCCATATCTGCATGTCCATTTAAAGCTGATGTTATACTAACAAATAATTCAGGCATAGAAGTTCCTATTGATATTATAGTTAAACCTATAATGATTTCTGGTATATGAAATTTCTTAGCAACACTACTTGCACCATCAACTAAAAAATCTGCTCCCTTAATTAATAGCACAAATCCTATTATTATTAAAATTATCATTTCAAACATTACATCTTGTTCTCCTTTATTAGACTCCCATTATATTATATCCACTATCTGCATAAATTACTTGCCCAGTTATAGCATCAGACATATCGCTTAACAAAAATGTTGCTACATTTCCAACTTGTGTTGTTGTAACATTTCTATGTAGTGGAGATTTTTCTTCTACTACTGTTAAAATAGATGAAAAGTCTTTTATTCCTTTTGCCGATAATGTTTTTATTGGTCCTGCAGATATTGCATTTACTCTTTTTCCTTCTTTACCTAAATTTTCTGCTAAGTACCTAACACTTGCTTCTAATGCTGCTTTTGCAACTCCCATAACATTATAACCATCTAATACTTTTGTAGAGCCATGATATGTTAATGTTACTAAATTTGCATTTTCATTTAGTATGTCTAATTCTTTTGCTATTCTTGCTGTAAGTACGAATGAATATGCACTAACATCTACTGCATGGGCGTATCCTTCTTTACTTGTGTATACAAAATCGTTGTGCAAATCTTCTGTATTTGCATGTGCAATTGCATGTACAATTCCGTCTATTTTTCCGTTTTCTTCTTTTATTTTTTTAAATACCTGTTTTACTATTTCATCTTCTGAGGCTCCATCTAATACATATGCTTTACTTCCTTCAAATTCACTTATTAATTCTTCTATTTTGTCTTTATTTTCTTCTCCCATATATGTAAAAATTAACTTTGCCCCATTTTCATAAGCAGATTTTGCAATTCCAAAAGCTATACTCCACTTGTTTCTTATCCCCATAATCAAAATTTTTTTATTCTCTAATAACATTTTATTTTCCTCCCTTTTTAATTTAATCTATAGTTATTATTTTGTACTCTCCCATGTTCCTGAATTTCTTATACCTCTGTTCTACTATTTCTTCTTGTGCTAATTTATTCAATTTTCCTATTTCACATATTATTTCTTTTTTTAAGTTGTTTGCAATTTTAATAAAATTTTCTTCTATTTCTCTTTTATCTATCGCTTTTTCTATTCTTTTTGTTACTGTTTTTTCTGTCTTTGGTTCTTTTATTATTTTGTCTATTATTTTTAAATCATATAAATCTTTTGCAGTTAATTTCATTTTTTCTGCTACTTCTTTATATCTTGAAGCATCTTTCCATAAAATACTACTATACCCTTCTGGTGAAAGGATAGAATATATTGCATTTTCTAACATAAATACTTTATTTGCAACGCCTATTGCTAATGCTCCACCGGCTTGATCCTTCTCCTATAACTATTGCTATTATTGGTACCTTTAGTCGTGCCATTTCAAACATTGATTTTGCAATTGCTTCCCCTTGTCCTCTTTGTTCTGCACCAATTCCTGGATATGCTCCTTTTGTGTCAATAAATGTGATTACTGGTCTTTTAAATTTTTCTGCTTGTTTAATAAATCTTATTGCTTTTCTATAACTTTCAGGATTAGGCATTCCAAAGTTCCTTTCTATGTTTTCTTTTGTAGAACGTCCCTTTTGCTCAGCAATTATAGTAAAATTTTGATTTTCTATTTTAGCTAACCCACAAACAATCGATTTATCATCTTTACAATTCCTATCTCCATGTAATTCAATAAATTCATCAAATATCACTTCTATATAATCAAGTGCTGTCTTTCTTTTAGGATTTCTTGCTATTTCAACTCTTTCCCATGCAGTGATTTTTTTTACCATTTATATACCTCCTATTCTAAAAAACTATTTGTGATACTGTATTAACTTATATAATGTTTCTTTTAGTTCCTCTCTTTTTACTATTTTATCTATAAATCCATGTTCTAATAAAAATTCAGATGTTTGAAATCCTACTGGCAAAGCCTCTCCTATTGTTTGTTCTATAACTCTTGGTCCTGCAAATCCTATCATTGCACCTGGTTCTGCTAAAATTATATCTCCTAAACTTGCAAATGATGCTGTAACTCCTCCATAGGTTGGATCTGTTAATACTGATATGTATAAAAGTCCTGCTTCATCTAATTTAGTTAATGCTGATGTAGTTTTTGCCATTTGCATTAATGCAATAATTCCTTCTTGCATTCTTGCGCCACCTGAAACTGAGAATATAATGAGTGGTAATTTTAATTCTATTGCTTGTTCTATTGCATATGTTATTTTTTCTCCTACTACAACTCCCATACTACCCATTAAAAACCCACTATCCATTATGCAAATTACTACTTTTTCTCCATTAATATTTCCTGTACCACAGCTTACTGCTTCTTCAAGTCCTGTTTTTTCTTTTAATGCTTTTATTTTCTTAGGGTAATCTTCTAATTCTAAAGGATTTGTTGTTTCAATATTCAAATCAAACCTCTGATATGTTCCATTATCTATTATTAAATCTATTCTTTTTCCAATATGCATTCTAAAGTAGTGTCCACAATTAGGACAAATGTTTAAATTTCCACGAACTTTTTCTTTATATAGAATTTCTTTACACTTATCACATTTTACCCATTTACCTATTGGTATATCTATATTGGGTCTTTTATTTTTTGCTACTGCTTGTTCTCTTTTTTTTATTTTATCTACTATCATTTTGTTATCACCTCCTGTAAGAACCCCAAGTCGTGCTTTGCACTACAGGACTCTTTATCTACTGTTCAAATTTTAATGTTTTCCATGTATTTTATTGTTACATTCTAAACTCTGTTTCAATAAATGATGTATCGAAATTTCCTCTTATAAAATTTGGATTTGTTATTATTTCAAATAAAAAATCTCTATTTGTATCTACTCCATCTATTACTAACTCCTCTAATGCTCTTTTCATTTTTGCAATTGCTTCGTTTCTTGTCATGCCATGTACTATAAGTTTTGCAATCATTGAATCATAATTTGGTGGTATTATATATCCATTATATATTGCTGTATCTATTCTTATTCCATTACCTCCTGGCAAATTTAACTCTTTTATTTGTCCGAGGGCATGGCATAAAATTTTTGTTTGGATTTTCAGCATTTATTCTACATTCTATTGCATAACCATTAAATTCTATATCTTTTTGTTTTAGTTTTAGTTCTTCTCCTGCAGCAATTCTTATTTGTGTTTTTACTATGTCTATTCCTGTTCTCATTTCTGTTATTGGATGCTCTACTTGAATTCTAGTATTCATTTCCATAAAATAAAAATTTTTATCACTATCTACTAAAAATTCTACTGTTCCGAAGGCTTGTATATCCTGCAACTTTTGCAACCTTTATGCTTGCATTTCCCATTTTATTTCTAAGTTTTTCATTTATTATAGTTGATGGTGTTTCTTCAATTACTTTTTGATGCTTTCTTTGTATTGTACAATCTCTTTCTCCTAAATGAATTATATTTCCATGTTCATCTGCCAATATTTGAATTTCTATATGTCTAGGATTTTTTATAAATTTTTCTATGTAAATTTCATCATCATTAAAAGAAGTTTTTGATTCTTGTTTTACTATATTATAATTCATTTCTAGTTCACTACTATTATTTACTACTCTAATTCCTTTTCCTCCACCACCAGCTGCTGCTTTTATCATAATAGGATATCCTATTTTTTCAGCAATTTGTATAGCATCTTTTAACCCTTTGACACTTCCAGCAGAACCTGGTATAACAGGTACACCTGCCTCTTTCATTAATGCTTTACTATTAGATTTATTTCCTAATAAATCTATAACTTTTGAACTAGGTCCTATAAATTTTATTTTAGACTCTTCACAGATTTTAGCAAATTCAGCATTTTCTGATAAAAATCCAAAACCAGGATGAATACTATCTGCACCAGTTATATATGCTGCTTCTATAATATTTTTTATATTCAAATAACTTTTTGAACTTACACCTGGACCTATACATACAGCTTCATCTGCTAAACGAGTATGTAGTGCATCTTTATCCACATCAGAATAAATAGCAACTGTTTTTATATTCATTTCCTTACATGCTCTAATAATACGAACAGCAATTTCACCACGATTTGCAATTAATATCTTGTTCATTGTTTTCACCTTTTCTTTTTATTTTTTGTAATATTTAGATTGTAAAAATAGTATGTTGTATGTTATAATAAATTTATAATTACATTTAGGAAAGGAGGCTCCCTATTATGGACGCACTTACTCTATTTATAATAATTATAGGAGTAATAATTACGTTAGGACTTTCTGTTTGTCTATACAAATTTGGTCGGCATTCTAAATTTGATGAAGAAGAAAGCCAGCAAAATGAAGATTAGTTATTTTCATTTTAATATGGGGAGCAATCCCCATTTTATTATAAATTTTACACCACCGCAAAAGTAACTTCACCTTTTGCTACAACTTTCCCATCCACAGTCGCTATAGCCTCTCCTACACCAATAGGTCCTTTCCTTTTAATAATCTTAACCTCTAGTTTAAGCGTATCTCCAGGAACAACCATTTTCTTAAATTTCATTTTATCAATTCCACCAAACAAAGCATTTCTTCCTTTATTTTCTTCCATAGAAAGAATAGCTACAGCTCCAGTTTGTGCTAAGCTTTCTACAATTAGTACCCCAGGCATTATAGGATTATTAGGAAAATGCCCCTTAAAATACCATTCATCAACATTCACATACTTTAAAGCAGTTGCACTTTCCCCAGATACATACTCGCAAACTTCATCAATCATTAAAAACGGTTCTCGTTGTGGAATAATTTCTTTTATTTGCTCTTTATTTAACATATATTTTCACCCTTTATCCTATTCTAAATAGTGGTTTTCCATATTCAACAGTTTCTCCATCATTTACTAAGATTTCTAAAACTTTTCCAGAAAATTCACTTTCTATTTCATTCATCAATTTCATTGCCTCTATAATGCAAAGTGTATCTCCTTGTTTTACCTCTTGCCCTATTTTAACATATGGTTCTCCGTGTTGGTGATGGTTTTAGATAAAATGTTCCCACCATTGGAGATTTTACTATATTTCCTTCTTTTTGTGGTTCTATAGTTTCTTTTATTTCATTTTGCATTGTTCTATTCTCATATGTTCCAATATTTGATGTTGGTAAACTATTCGAATAATTATCACTAAAAATTATTTTTTCTCTTTTTACTTCTTTCTTCATACTTATTTTTGTGCCATCTGGAAAATCTATATCTATTTGTGTTAATTTCGAATTTTCCATATCATCCATTAATTGTTTAATTTTTTCGTATTCCATTTTTATCTTTCCTTTCTTTATATTAATGATATTATCCCCCCCATTTAATAATAGGGTTTGCATATAAAATGTGTGACTATGGGGGCTTAACTTGATTTTATTCAACTCTCTTTAAAATAATACAAGCATTATGCCCACCAAAACCTAATGAATTTGACATTACTAGATTTAATTTAGTTTCTCTTAATTCATTTGGTACTATATTCAAATCACATTCTTCATCTTTTTCTTTATAGTTTATGGTTGGAGGTATAATATCATTTTCTATTGCTTTTACACAAAAGATTGCTTCAACTGCTCCTGCTGCTCCTAACAGATGTCCAACATTTCCTTTTGTAGAACTTACATAAACTTTCTTACTTGCATCTCCAAATGCTGCTTTTATAGCCATTGTCTCAGTTAAATCATTTAAATGTGTTGATGTTCCATGTGCATTTATATAGTCTACATCTTCTGGTTTTACATTCGCATCTTCCATTGCCCTTATCATTGCCTTTGCACCACATTCTCCATCTGGGCATGGCGATGTTATATGATAAGCATCTGTAGTTGTTCCAAATCCTATAATTTCTGCATAAATATATGCTCCTCTTTTTTTAGCATGTTCTAATTCTTCAAGAACAACTATTCCTGCACCTTCTCCCATTACAAATCCATTTCTTTCTTTATCAAATGGAATACTCGCCCTTGTTTTATCAGTAGAACTTGATAATGCTTTCATATTTTCAAAACCGGCTATTCCTGAAGAGCATATTGAACTTTCTGTTCCTCCTGCTATAATTACATCTTCATAACCATGTTTTATAGTTTTGTATCCTTCTCCTATTGCATGTGTAGAAGATGCACATGCTGTTACTATTGAAATAGATTCCCCTTTAAATCCAAATTCTATTGCAATATTTCCGTGCTGGCATATTTGCTATTACCATTGGAATAAACATTGGGGATACTCTATTATTTCCTTTAACATAATTTATTTCGCATTGCTCTTGTATAGTGTTTAAACCACCTATACCAGAACTTACAAAAACCCCTACTTTATCATAGTTTGTATTTTCTTTTGTTATGCCACTATTTTCTACTGCTTCACGTGCTGCAATTATTGCAAACTGTGAACACCTATCAAGCCTTTTGGCTTGCTTTGGTTCAAAATAATTTGATGGGTTATAATCTTTTACTTCTGCTGCTAATTTTGTTTTGAAATTAGTAGTATCAAATAAAGAAATATTATCAATACCACATTCTTTCTCTTTAATTCCTTTCCAAGTTTTATTAACGTCATTTCCTATTGGAGTTATCGCTCCAAGTCCTGTTATAACAACTCTTCTTTCCATTTTTTCATTCCTTTCTTACATTAACATTCCACCATCCACATTAATTACTTGCCCAGTTATATAACTACTATCATCTGATGCTAAAAATTTTACTATATTTGCAACATCTTGTGAAGTTCCCATTCTCTTTAATGGAATTGTTTTTGCTATTTCTTCTTTTATTTCATTCTTTAATACATCTGTCATGCTAGTTTGTATAAATCCTGGTGCTACTGCATTTACTAATATGTTTCTTGTTGCAACTTCTTTTGCTAGGCTTTTTGTAAAGCCAATTATTCCTGCTTTTGATGCTGAATAATTTGTTTGACCCGCATTTCCAGATATTCCTACAACTGATGATATGTTTATTATTCTTCCTGAATGTGCTTTTATCATATGACTAATTACATTTTTAGTAACATTAAATGTACCTACTAAATTAACGTCTATTACTTGTTCAAAATCTTCTTTTTTCATACGCATTAGTAATGTATCTTTTGTAATTCCTGCATTGTTTACTAATACATCAATTTTGCCAAATTCCTCTATAATTTTTTTTACAAAATTTTCACATTCTTCAAAATTTGATACATCTCCTTTTATTGCTAAACATTTTACATTGTTTGCTACAATCTCTTTTTTAGTATTTTCTAGTTCTTCATTTTCTGTTCTATAATTTATTGCTATATCATACCCCTCTTTTGCAAGAGTTATTGCTATATCTTTTCCTATTCCTCTTGTTCCTCCTGTAATTAATGCAGTTTTATTCATGGTTTTATTTCCTCCTTTAGAACCCTATTTTAACTTAATTGTGACAATACATTTTTTAAACTTTCAACATTATTTATATTCAATATATTTATCTCTTTTTCATATGGCATTCTTTTTACGAATCCTGATAAGGTTTTTCCGTGGTCCTATTTCTATAAATGTATCTATTCCTGCTGATATCATATTTTCTAAGGTTTTTCTAAACCTTACTGGATTTACTATGTGTTTTGCAAGTATATCTTTTATATCATCTGTTTGTTTATAAGTTTCTCCATCTAGGTTTTTTACTACTTTTGTTTCAAACGTATTTATTGTAACATTTTCTAGTTCTTTTCTTAACGCATCTGAACTTTTTTGTAGTTTCATTGTATGAAATGGTCCTGCTGTTTTTAGGATTTTCACCTTCTTTGCTCCCATTTCTTTTGCTAATTTCTCAGCTTCTATTACAGCTTCCTTTTCTCCTGAAATCGCTACTTGACCTACACAGTTATAATTTGCAGGAACAACAAATCCGAAAAGTTACTCTATTACATACTTCGTCTACTTGTTCATCTGTAAGTCCCATAATAGCTGCCATTTGCCAATCACCATCTGGTAAAAGATTTTGCATGTATTCTCCTCTTTTTTTCACAAGGTTTACTCCATCTTCAAATGAAAGAACTTTTGCATAAGTTAATGCTGTATATTCCCCAAGACTTAATCCTGCTGACATTTGGGCTACTACACCATGTAGTTTAAGTATCTTTAATATTGCAAGTGAATTAGTTAATATTGCAAGTTGTGTATATCTTGTTTCATTTAAAGTTTCTTCTGAACCTTCAAATGATATTTTTGCAATATCTATACCTGTAATTTCTCGAACTTTATTATATACTTTTCTTACTTCTTCATATTCATCATACAAATCTTTTCCCATTCCAACACTTTGTGAGCCTTGCCCTGGAAACAAAAAACCAATTTTCATTTTTATTTTTCCCTCCTTATAATATACTAAGAACCCCCAGTTGCTTCACCCCAGCCCCATTGTTAAAGAAATTTTCAGTAAAACCTTTGAAGTTATTTATATTATATGTCATGCAAAGCCATTCAGAAAAGCCCCTTTAACAATGAGGCTGTTAGCATAGCTGACTGGGAGTTCTTCTCATAATTTTTTCTTCAAACACATTGCAAAATTCTGTAATAAATTCTTCCACATTCACATCTATTCCAAACTCATTCTTTACAGATGTTGCAATGTCCTTTATGTCTTCTGAAAATTTTTGTTTTGCAGTATTTATTCCAATTCCTATTACCATATACCTAACAATTCCAGCATTTACTTTAGTTTCTGTCAATATTCCACCAACTTTTTTTCCATTATACATTATATCATTTGGAGCTTTTATTTCTAAATTTATTCCATATTTTTCTTTAAAAATATCTACTATAACATTTGCAATTTCTACTGTAATTCCGTCTAATTTACAAGCTTCACAGTTCAGCCTAGCAAAAAATGAAAATGCAATGTTATTTTCCTCATCTGTATGCCAAATTCTTCCATGTGTTCCTTGTCCGTTTTCCCTGAATATCTGCCATTACTAATGTTCCATTTATGGCTTTATTTTGTTTTAGTAGTCTCCAAATTTCAGTTTGTGTTGAATCTATTGTTTTTAAATGAATTGCATTTCTTCCTAAAAAATTAGTTTCTAGCTTTGTTAATTGCATCTAAATTGTCCTGCCTTTTTATTTTATTTGTTGTTGTTTTTATTAATGGTTCTTCTGTTAAAATAATTCCTCTAATCGCTTTATACTGAGGCATTGTAGAGTTTATTTCTTTTATTTGGTTTGCTAAAACACTTTTTATTTCAGAATCTTTGCTAACTTTATAAACATCTTTTACAATATTCCTATCAAATACTATTTTTACATTTATTTTTATATCATTTTTATCTTCTGATTGTTGCTTTCCAAAAATAAATGATTCTTTTACTCCCTCTATTTTGTTTACTAAATTTTCCATTTCTTCTGGAAAGATGTTTTTTCCATTTTTTAAAACAATTACGCTTTTCTTTCTTCCACAAATATATATATAACCTTCTTCATCTATTTTTGCTAAATCTCCTGTATAGAACCAATCGTTTTGTATTGCTTTTTTTGTAGCTTCGTCATTTCCAAAATATCCTAACATTACACTTGGTCCTTTTACAATAAGTTCTCCTATGCCCTCTTCATTTACATCTACTAATTTTGCTTCAACACTTGGAACTGTCTTTCCTATTGTTCCTGTTTTATAATATTTATTTGTTCCAACTGCTACAACAGGAGATGTTTCTGTTAAGCCATATCCTTGAACTAGGTTTAATCCCAAAAGTCTATATTTTTCTTCTACTTTATAATCTAGTGCTGCTGCCCCACTTATAAATAGTTTAACTTTTCCTCCTAGCATATCATGTATTTCTTTAAATACTTTTTTCTTTTCTTCCATAGAATAATTTTTATATTTTTCTTCATTATCCAATATTTCTTGAAGTTTTCCTTGTTTTTCCATTCCTTTTCTTATAATCATAAATATGCTTTCATATATTGCCGGAACACATGCCATAACTGTTACTTGGTATTCTTTTAAGTTTTCTACTACATGTCTTAATCCATCACAAAAAACAGTACATGCTCCTTTATATAGCGAAAGTAAAAATCCAACTGTACATTCAAAAACATGATGTATTGGTAATATTGAAAGAACTGTATCTTCTTTTGTGACATCTAAGACACTTGCAATATCCATTAAATTTGAACATATGTTGGAATGTGAAAGTGCTACTACTTTAGATTTCTGAGTTGTTCCAGAGGTGAATAACATAATATTCATTTCTTTAGGATTTATACTTGCATTTATGAATTCCATATTTCCTGCTTGTATAAGTTTTCTTCCGCTTTCTATTAATTCTTCTTGTGAATATATACCCTCAAAATGAGCAACTAAATCCATTGCTATTAAGTGTTTTAGTTTATTTTTTTCACTATATTTTATTTTTTGAACACTTTCTGCATATTTTTCTGAATAAAAAATTGCTTCTACTTCTGACCTTTCTATTAAATCTTCCAACTCATTTTCTGGTAATGATTTATCTAGTGGAACAACAATTCCTGTTCCACAAACTACTGATAAATATGCAATTTCCCATTCATATCTATTTTCTCCAATTATAGCTATTCTTTTTCCTTTTAACCCTAAATTAATTAATGCAGTTCCTAATGAATCTATCATATCTCGTACTTCTTTATGTGTATAAGTTTTATATTTTCCATTTTCTATTTTTATTTTATATGCTACATTGTTTGCATATAATTCTTTTGTTTTATTTAACATGTCTTTTAAATCTATTATTTTTATATAATTGTATAACCTTTTATCCACTCTATTATCTCCTTACCATTTTCAATTTAGCATAATTTTATATTATATTTTATAACACAAATTCCAAAAAAAGTCGTTAGACTGACAGGTCAGTTTAACATTTGTTTTTAACTTTGTTTTGTAGTTTTATTACTAAGAACTTTAGTAACACCAAATGCAATAATAGCTGCTATACTTGCTGTTATTATTTGATTTATTCCCATAGCTAAATTTAATGTCGTAAATACTTTTCCTGTATTTGGAATTATTGTGACTAAGGTAAATACTCTAAAGCCTAAATATATAATGCTAACTTTTGCTAGAATTGTTATTATAGAAGTGAATATGTAATTTACTTTGTTTTGAACAAATAACTTTCTATAAAGATATATTATAGCAAAATTTCCTATCCAAATGCTTGGAATCATATATACTGAATATATATTTGCTGTTCTAAAAATAAGTACACCACTCATTGCAGATACACTTGGCAATGTAATTAAACCTACTATTTGTTTCCAACCTTTTACATTAAGTCCTGCTGTTATTAATACAGTATTTACAATTGTTCCTACTACATATTGAGAGTTTATCGCTATCCAACTGTTTATTCCAAATATTGTAGTTAAAATTTGTGGAATTATCATTGGTATTAAAAATATAAATATACTTAGTATTATTAATTGAACCACCTCATTTTTCTTTGATAATGGGTATACCACTTGATTTAAACAACTTGCTTTTTCCATTTTAACTTCTTTCCTTTCTATTATTTTATTACATATAATACGATGAAATATATTACGAATTCATTAATTTTATTAAAATTATAACAATAAACTTAAAATTTGTCATTAATTTTTTCTTCAAATTTACAAAAAAATACTTTCTTATATTGTATTATTTAAATCAACATGCTATACTAATCATTAAATAGACAAACTATCTGGAAGGAGGTAAATGTTATGTATGACAAGAATACACGGTTTAATTTTAGAAGCTATTTTTTCAGTGAAAGAAAGTTTTGATAAAGAATTAAAACAAATCAATTCAAGACTTGATTCTCATAATGAAAACTTTACACAAATTAACTCTAGACTTGATTCTCATAATGAAAATTTTAAACAAATTAAAACTGAATTGAAATCTTTAGGAAATACTGTTACTAGAATAGAATATTCAATTGGCGAAAAAGCTCAAATAGGTTTAGAATATACATCTATTGCTATGCAAAAGTTCGATGCTTTACAAAAAGCTACAGTTGAAATCAATTCTAAATTAAATAATCATGATTTACATATTGAAGTCTTAGAAGAAAAAGTTTTATAAGTCAAAAATAAGCTAAAAATACAATTTTAGCTTATCTATAAAGTAGTATTTTTTCTATTAGAAAAAATCATAAATATTATATTGATAGTTTGTCTCTTTATTACATTTCATACATATATTTAACAAAATCCCTTTTGGCTTTTTCATTATCTGTTACATATAAATATACTCCATTTTCAAATATTTCTTTGCTATAGTCTAAACTTGGTAACATTACTGAGGTTATATTATTTAAATATGAATTTTTATTTGCTATAAATTCTGGAAGCATTCCTGTGTATTTTACTACATCTATATTTGTTGTAACTTGTTCTAAAATTAAATCAATAATTCTCGAGATCTCAGTTACATCTTTGCTTGCTATTTTATTTAACATTGATACAAATACATCTCTTTGTCGTCTTGTTCTTCCATAATCTCCATGTTCACTGCTTTCATAACTTGTTCCTGCCATTCTTTCTTTTACATGGGCTGCTGCTTGTTCTCCTGTTAATGTAACTTTTCCATAATTTGTAACTTTTTTTACTTCATTTCCAGAAAAATTATAAAACATTTGTATATATTCATTTATCCACTTCATTTCGTCTTTTGTAATTGTTAGTTCTACTCCTCCTAGTTCATTTATAATATCGTACATGGCAGAAATGTTTATTGTTACATATTCTTTTAAGTCTAAATCAAATGTTTTATTGATGGTTTTTAATGCTAATTGCTCTCTTCCTTTTGCAAATGCAAAATTGATTTTATATCTTTTTTCTACTCCATCTATATATGCTGCTGTATCTCTTGGAATGCTGATTAGTTTTATGGTTTTAAATTTTGGATTTACTGATATGATTATGATTGCATCACTGTTTCCACTGTATTGGTTGTTCATGTCTTTTGAGTCTGAGCCTAGTAATACTATGTTTATTGCTTCATCATATTCTTTTTTGGTAAGTCCTATTTCTTCTTTTACTTCTTCATACAAATTATCGTTTATATCTAATTTTGTTTCATCTAATTCTTGAAAGTTTATTTTGGAAAGTTTATCAGATATGAATTTTCCTGCTAGGATAATTCCAGATAAAATTATAACTAAAAGCAGTATTAGTACTACTTTTAGCCATTTTGTTTTTTTATTGTTGATTTTCCTAGTGTTCATTTTATTACTGCCTATCTCATTGCACTCTGTTTTATTATATTCTTTTTTTTCATAAAGAAAGTTATCTTTATTGGTTTTATTTTCTTCTTTCATTAAATGCTCCTTTAACTATTTTTATGTAGTTAATTATATTATATATTTTTTAGAACATTTTATACTATGTTAATGTTTATATAATAGAACCCCCAATTATATCACTTTTATTTTAACCAATCTTTATTTGCCATATACCAGTCTATTGTTTTTATTATTCCATCTTCAAATTTGGTTTTAGGCTCCCAACCTAGTTCCTGTTTTATTTTACTAGGGTCTATTGCATAACGATAGTCGTGTCCTTTTCTGTCTTCTACAAATTCTATTAGTTCTTCTGGTTTGTTTAGGTATTTTAATATTAGTTTTACTATTTCTATATTTCTTTTTTCATTATGTCCACCTATATTATATCTTTCTCCTATTCTTCCTTTATGATATGCTAGGTCTATTGCTTCACAATGGTCTTCTACATATAACCAGTCTCTTATATTTTTTCCATTTCCATATACTGGTAGTTTTCGGTTGTTTAGTGCTAGTTTTATCATATGTGGAATTAGCTTTTCATTGTGTTGGTATGGTCCATAGTTGTTTGAACAGTTTGTAATGGTTACATTCATTTTGTATGTTTCATAATATGCTCTTGCTATTAGGTCTGAGCTTGCTTTTGATGAAGAGTATGGACTGTTTGGGGAGATTTTGCTTTCTTCTGTGAAGTAGCCTTCTTCTCCTAGTGTTCCAAATACTTCATCTGTTGATATGTGTATAAATTTGTTTTTGCTTCCTTCTCCCCATGTTTGTTTTGCTACTTCTAGTAGGGTGTGTGTTCCTATTACGTTTGTTTGTGTAAAAATCAATGAATTTTTTATGCTGTTGTCTACATGGGATTCTGCTGCAAAGTGGATTACTCCGTTTATTTCATGGTTTTTGAATATGTCTTTTACTAATTGATAATTGCAGATGTCTCCTTGTATGAATGCTATTTTGTCTATTACCTTTTTTAGATTGTCTATGTTTCCTGCATATGTTAGTTTGTCTAAAATAATTATGTTATATTGTGGGTATTTGTTTACAAAGTATTGTGTAAAGTTTGCTCCTATAAAGCCTGCTGCTCCTGTTATTAATATGTTTTGTTTCATTGTTTTTCTCTCCTTTTTTGGCTATTGTTGATTTTTTCGTTTGACATCCGCTTCTAGGAAGTAATATATTTGATTTCTTTCATTGTTACTTCCAAACGCTCACAGGTATTCCATCGCCTCTCGGATACCCAGTCTCCATTTCAGAGATGAAATATATTACTTCCTTCACATTAGTTTTGTACTATTTTTATTGTTATTATTATCAATTCATTCTACTTGGTACTAATTTATTTTTTATAGAGTAAAAATCCATTTACTTAAGAGGGCTATCATCTTAGGTAAATTGAGGCTGAAGACTCTATTTATTAGTTCTAATTCACTATATTTTCAAATAAATCTGTCTTGCTTAATTCCTTTAGTGTTGGCCAGTTTTGGTCTTTTTCTGATGTTAGTAGTTCTGATATTTTCATGTTTCCTAACGGCCAGTTTATTCCTATGTCTGGGTCATTCCAAAGAAGTCCTCCTTCTGTTGCTTTGTTGTATATGTCATCACATTTATATGTGAATTCTGCTTCTTCTGATAGTACTAAAAATCCGTGTGCAAATCCTTTTGGTATCATGAACATCTTTTTGTTTTCTTCTGAAAGTATTACTCCTTCCCATTTTCCATAACTTTTGCTTTTTGGTCTTAGGTCTACTGCTACATCAAATACTTCTCCTTTTAACACCCTTACTAACTTAGCTTGTGGATTTTCTTTTTGAAAATGTAGACCTCTTAAAACACCTTTTTTAGATTTAGATTGATTATCTTGTACAAAATTATAATATAAACCTATTTCTTCAAACTCTGTTTTTGAATAGATCTCCATGAAGTAGCCTCTATCGTCTCTAAAAACTGTTGGCTCAATTATATATACTCCTTCTATAGATGTTTCTATTTTTTTGAATTTTCCCATTTATTTTTTCCTTTCAATTTTATTAAAAAATATATTTATACTTTCATTTCTTCTTGTGTTAATTCTTTTAAGAATTTTCCATAATCTGTTTTTATAAATTTATCTGCTATTCTAGATAAATCTTCTGCTGTTATCCAGCCTTTTTCATATGCGATTTCATCTGGAGAACATATTTGTAGTCCTTGTCTTTTTTCTATGGTTTGTACAAAACTTGCTGTTTCTAAAAGTGAGTCATGTGTTCCTGTATCAAACCACGTCATTGCTCGTCCTAGTTTTTCTACTTTTAGTTTTCCCATTTTCATGTATTCTTCATTTATTTCTGTTATTTCTAGTTCTCCTCTTTCTGATGGCTTTATTTTTTTTGCTATTGTTATTACTTCATTTGTATAAAAGTATAATCCTGGTACTGCATAATGCGATTTTGGATTTTCTGGTTTTTCTTCTATTGATATGGCATTTCCAACTTTATCTATTTCTACTACTCCGTAACTTCTTGGATTTTTTACATAGTATCCAAATATTGTTGCTTCATCAGCTCTTTCATTTGCATGTTTTAATATTTTATTTAGATTGTTTCCATAAAACATATTATCTCCTAAAATCATTGCAACATTATCTTCTCCAATAAAATCTTCTCCTATTATAAATGCTTCTGCAAGACCTTTTGGCTTTTCTTGTACTTTATAACTAAAGCTCATTCCCCATTTTGAACCATCTCCTAAAAGTTCTTTAAATACATTTATGTCTCTTGGTGTAGATATTACTAAGATGTCTTTTATATCTGTTTCCATTAAAACTGATAGTGGATAATATATCATAGGTTTATCATATACTGGCATAATTTGTTTTGATATAGCAAGTGTTAATGGATATAGCCTTGTTGCACTTCCTCCTGCTAAAATAATTCCTTTACGTTTTTTCATTGTTCTTTTTACCTTTCCATTTTCTAAAGTATTATTTTATAAATTTTACACATTTTGCTTAGCAATATTTATATTTTATATCACATTTTCTTATTAATGTTAGTTTCAACATTCAAATATCTTTCTAAAGCATCAATATAGTCTGGTATTTCAATTCCTGTATTTAGTAGTTTTTCTTTTGATAATTTAGAGTTTTTAGGGCGTTTTGCTTGTGTTATTTGCATTAACTCTATATATTGTTCAGTTGAAACTGGATTTACTTTACAAAATACTCCTGCTTTTTTTAATATTGCTTTTGTAAATTCATACCATGTTGTATAACCCATGTTTGTTGCATGGTATATTCCATATGGTATTTGCTTTTTTATTGATTGATGAATGATACTTGCAAGGTCTACTGCATATGTTGGGCTTCCATGTTGATCATCAACTACACTTATTTGTTCTTTTTCTTTTCCTAATTTTAACATTGTTCTTACAAAGTTATTTCCTTCGCCATATAACCATGCTGTACGAAATATATAGTATTTTGAGCAATTTTCTTTTATAGCTTCTTCTCCTTCTAGTTTTGTTATTCCATATGCTGTAACTGGATTTTTCTCTTCTTCTTCTTTATAGCTTTCATTTGTAGGCTTGTCTCCTCCGAATACATAGTCTGTACTAATATGTACTAATATTATATCTTCTTCATTGGTTACAATTGCCAAGTTCTTAGGTCCGTATTGCATTTACTTTTTTTGCCATTTCTAACTGTTCTTCTGCTTTATCTACTGATGTATATGCTGCACAGTTTATAATATATTGTGGTTTTGTTTCTTTTATAAATCTTCTTACTGCTTCTTGGTTTGTTATATCTAGGTCAGCTACATCTGTTAAGATTAGCTCTTCATTTTTTAATTCATTTTTTACAGCATTTGCAAGCATTCCATTTGATCCTGTTATTAAAATTTTCATTTTATATTCCCTTTCTTATTTTTAATGTCTTTTTTTATTGATGTTTTTAGCAAAGATTTAAAATGTATAAAACTAGACATATAATCTGATAATTTACTTTTTGGGTTACTACAATTTAAAAAGAGACTCCTAATTTTTAATTAATATATTTTTAAAGCAGGTGTTCCTTTACACATTGTAAGGCTTCTATAATTACTTTGTCCATATCATAATATTTATATTGTCCAAGTCTTCCTCCAAATATAACTTTATTATTATTTTTTGAAAGATCTTTATATTTTCCATATAATTTATTATTTTTATCATTGTTTATTGGATAATATGGCTCTTCTCGCCTTGTCCATATATTGGGATATTCTTTTGTAATAATTGTTTTAGGGCTTTGTGTATCAAATTCAAAATGCTTATGTTCTATAATTCTTGTATATGGAATTTCATATTCAGTATAATTTACAACTGCATTTCCTTGATAGTTTTGTTCTTCTAAAATCTCTGTTTCAAATTTCAAACTTCTGTATTCTAGCTCTCCAAATTTATAATCATAGAACTTATCTATCATTCCTGTAAATACTATTTTATCTGCTATATTTTCTAATTCTTGCCTTTTATCAAAAAAATCTATATTTAATTTTACCTCTATTCCTTCTAACATTTTTTCAATAATTTTTGTATATCCGCCTATTGGTATTCCTTGATATATATCATTGAAATAGTTATTATCATAAGTAAAACGAACTGGTAATCTTTTTATAATAAAACTTGGCAAATCAATCGCATATTGTCCCCATTGTTTTTCTGTGTATCCTTTTATTAGCTTTTTATATATGGTTTTTCCAACTAAACTGATTGCTTGTTCTTCAAGATTTTTAGGATCTACAATTCCCGCCTCTTTTATTTCTTTTAATATTTTTTCTTTTGCCTGCTTAGGTGTAATAACTCCCCATAATTTATTAAATGTATTCATATTAAATGGCATATTATATAGTTCACCTTTATATATTGCAACTGGTGAATTTATATAATGATTGAATTTTGCAAATTTATTAATATATTGCCATACCTCTTTATTACTTGTATGAAAAATATGTGCTCCATATTTGTGTACATTAATCCCTTCTATGTTCTCAGTATAAATATTTCCAGCAATATGGTTTCTTTTGTCTATAACTAAGCAAGACTTTCCTCTTTGTTTTGCTTCATATGCAAATATTGCTCCAAATAAACCACTTCCTACTATTAAATAATCATATTTCATATTATTTTAGTCTCCTATCTTTTTAAACTTTAGTTTTATTTTATTTAGTATTAAATAAACGAAATCGTCTTTTAAAATCAGTAAACAACTTCCATATACTAAAATTCCTATTAAAAATTGTGTAATAATTGCATATATTTTATTATAAATTATTATTCCAATAATAATGCACACAATAAACATTATTACTGCAGAAATACAATACTTAACAGATAGTTTTAAAATATCTATTATCTTAAATTCTGTTTTTATATATACAAATTGAATAGCTGTTACACAAACCTCAGCAATAACTGTGCCCGTCGCTGCTCCTACTGAAGCATATCTTCCTATTAGTAAAATGTTAATTAAAAAATTAATAATTGCTCCTGCTATAACTGATATTGTAAATTCTTTTTGTCTTTTCGTTTGCAATAAAAATTGTGTTCCTATTGCATTACTTAAGCCTATTGCAAGAAGAATAGGACTAATAATGTTCATTAAGACTATAACTTTTTCATACCCTGCTCCAAAGAATATTGGAACAAAGTATTTTGATATTGCAATTATTCCAAATATTATAGGAAAAGCTAACAAAAATACAAATCGAAAAGATCTATTCATGTATTGTAATAGTTGCTTTTTATCACCATTTATATATGTATTTGCCATTCTTGGTACCATAACTGTTCCAAGTGAAGTAACAACTGTAAGTAAAATTTTTATCATTTTTTGACTTTGTTCATAATATCCGAACTTCTGCTTTGTCTGTAATTATAGCACCTATCATAACTTTATCTAGTACTGTATATATTTGTATTGCTATTTGTGGTATAAATAATCCTATTGTAGGTTTTACATGGTTTAATATATGAAGTTCTTTTATATGTACTTGTTTCAAATATTTAGGTAAATATGCCCATAATAATACATTTCCAATTAATATAGATAAAACATATATCCATATATATGTAGATAAATTATTTGCAGTTTTTACAAAAGTAAATATACATATAATACTTATAATTTTTACAACTATATTTCTTAAAACTGTTTTTTTGAATTCTTCTAGTCCTTGAAAAAACCAACTAATGTCTAGGCAGTTTGCTAATAATTCTAATAATAAAATTGCATAATATATGCTATACTGATTACCTTTTACAAATGTAATGTAAAATATTGCCATTGAAATTAGCATTGTTATAAATCTTACTATAACAATCTCCCAAAATGTTTTACTACACTTGTCCTTGTTTTCTTGAAGATATGCTATTTCTCTTTGCCCATACATTGCTATTCCAAGTGAACCAAATAATATGAAATATGTGGTTATTGATGTTGTGTAACTAAATATTCCGATATTTTCAGCCCCTAGTACCCTTGATATATAAGGTGCTGTGATTAGTGGTAATACTAATACTAGTATTTGATATATTAAGTTGTATATATAATTTTTGGTAATTGACCTTTTCAATTATACTATCTCCTTGTTAGTAATTTTTATTTATTTTCCATCTATACTTTTTATATTATACTTTATTTTCATTAAAAAAAAAATATATAATATTCTTTTT
>CAQOYX010000015.1:3990-24749 GCA_948852375.1 uncultured Clostridia bacterium | reverse complement strand
GCCCACCCTAAGATAAGATTTCCCATACCGAAAGGTAGTAAGATTCCATGTAGACTACGTGGAGATAGGTTGGAGGTGTAAGTGCAGTAATGTATTAAGCTGACCAATACTAATAAATCGAGGGCTTAACCACGAATAAAAAGAGGGAAAAATAAATCTAGAGAATAGTGAGAAGAAGTAATTATATATCTATGTATTTTTGAGTGTGCTAAACACTAAAGATTTCTGGTGATGATGACATAGAGGAAACACCTGTACCCATACCGAACACAGAAGTTAAGCTCTATTGTGCCGAAGATACTTGTGGGTTACCCTACTGGAAAAATAGGTTGTCGCCAGGTTTATATTCCTCTTTAGCTCAGTTGGTAGAGCGCTCGGCTGTTAACCGATAGGTCGTTGGTTCGAGTCCAACAAGAGGAGCCATTATGTTAACCGAATGCTAAAATATTAGTATTCGGTTTTGTCATTCTAAAAGCATTGATATTACTGGGATATAGCTACAGTGTCAAAGGCTACAGATATATAATTAATTTATAGAATTTATAATACATGCTTTTCAACATACTTTCACATTTGTTCAAATATGTTTGGCACGACCGTACAACGACCGTACGAAAACTATGAAAATATTGATATAACTGAACTTCAAAAACGAGTCCTACTTGTATAGTTGGATTCGTTTTTGAAGCAATTAATTTTAGAATTTTGATTAAATTATATAGATACATATATTTTATCAGTAAAATAGATATTAGAAATATGTTAAGATTTTTAGATATATTTTAAATTTTTGTCGAATACTTTTAATCTTTGTGTTTTTGTGATAATATATAATAGATAAAAAAGTAGGAAGGGAATAGAAAAATGTCTGGAAATGAAAATTTACATCAAGCAAACAAAGCAAAAAACGATGAATTTTATACACAGTTAGAAGATATAGAGAAAGAATTATGTAATTATAAAGAACAATTTAAAAATAAAGTTATATTATGCAATTGTGATGATCCATATGAAAGTAATTTTTTTAAATATTTCGCTATGAATTTTAATTTTCTAGGATTAAAAAAATTGATTGCAACGTGTCATTCAAGTTCTCATATAATTGGAACACAACTATCAATTTTTGATGTTAAAGGAATAGATATAAAGCCTAAAGAAAAAAGAGCATATAAAATAGAAATAAGCGAAGTTATGGATGCAAATAAAGATGGAGCGATAGATTTAACAGATGTTGAATATCTATTAAAAAATAAAAAAAACACATTGAAACTTTTAAAAGAAGATGGTGATTTTAGGAGTGAAGAATGTGTTAAATTGTTAAAACAGTCTGATATAGTTGTAACGAATCCTCCTTTTAGTTTATTTAGGGAATATGTATCACAATTGACAGAATACAATAAAGATTTTATTATTATGGGAAATACTAATGCATTAACATACAAAGAAATTTTTAAGCTTTTCAAAGAAGATAAAATGAGAACAGGATACACAAATTTTAATGTAGGTATGTATTTCTATGTTCCAGATAGTTTTGAAAAATATCATAAAATTGTGAATGGTAAAAAAATGGTTAGAGTTGCAACTTCATGTTGGTTTACAAGTTTAGAAGTAAAGAAACATAAAGAAAAAATAATATTATATAGAAATTACAATCCAAAAGAGTATCCAGTATATGAAAATTATGATGCAATAAATATAAATAAGTATACAGATATACCATATGATTACAATGGAAAAATGGGAGTACCTATGACATTTTTAGATAAATATAATCCAAAACAATTTGAAATAATAGGATTAGGAATTTCTAATTCAGGCTTAGAAATAGGAGTAAAACCTTATAAATTAGAACATAAGAAGTATAGAAAAGAAATACAACATAGAGGTGCTGTTGATGGTGATTTATATTTATTAGATGAAGAAGGTCATCCAAAAGTACCATATGCAAGAATAATAATTAGAAAGAATGGTGATGAATAAAAAATGGAAATAAAGTTAAAAGAAATAGCAATTAAAGATGTAGTAAAGGGCTACTTAAATAATGATGAAGAGGGAGTTATTGGATATGGAGGTAAGTTAAATATAAGACCAAAATATCAAAGAGAGTTTGTTTATAAGGAAAAGCAAAGAAATGAAGTAATAAATAGTATTAATAGTAACTTTCCTTTAAATGTTATGTATTGGATTATCAATGATAACAATTATGAGGTACTTGATGGACAGCAAAGAACAATAAGCATTTGTGAATATGTATCAGGTAACTTTTCAATTAATAGTAGAGCATTTCATAATCTGACAGAAACAGAGCAACAGCACATATTGGACTATAAATTATTAATATATTTTTGCAAAGGAAATGACAAAGAAATTCAGGACTGGTTTAAAATAATAAATATTGCAGGCGAAAAACTAACAGACCAAGAATTAAGAAATGCTATCTATACTGGCGAATGGTTAACAGATGCAAAGAGGCATTTTAGTAAAACTTCATGTCCTGCATATCAAATTGGCGAAAAATATATGAGTGGATCTACAATTAGGCAAGAATATCTAGAAACTGCTTTGAAGTGGATTTCTAATAAAGAGAACATAACAATTGAAGATTATATGTCAAAACATCAGCATGATAATGATGCAAACGAATTATGGATATACTACCAAAATGTAATAAACTGGATTAATGTACTATTTCCTAGTTATAGAAAAGAAATGAAAGGTATTGATTGGGGTATTTTATATAATGAATATAAGGACAAAAGTTATAATTCAGATTTGCTAGAAAAAGAAGTGTCAAGATTAATGCAAGATGATGACGTAACAAATAAAAAAGGAATTTACACATACTTAATAACAGGTAAAGAGAAATATCTAAATATTCGTGCATTTACAGAAAGTGAAAAACGACAAGCATATGAAAAACAAAAAGGAATATGTGTAAAATGTAATAAACATTTCAAGTTTAATGAAATGCAAGGAGATCATGTTATAGCATGGAGTAGAGGGGGAAAAACAACACTAGATAATTGTCAAATGCTATGTACAGAATGTAATGCAAGAAAAGGAGCAATTTAAAAAGATATTACTATTTTTTTATATATCAGGTTATAATTGCAATGAAAGTTGAGAAGTCTATAAGTGTTTTGGGCATACTTTCAAAGGTTTTGGGATACCTTTCACACGACTGTACAACGACCGTACATAAAAAAACGAAAGTTTGAAAGTATTGACAACAGCAAGGTTACAGGGTTTTTATTTAAAAAAGAAAAAGGCAAGAGGAGCCATATAAACGGACGAATTATCTTGTTCGTTTTTTCGTTTCTTTTACACTATTATCAATATTACTGCTAAATTTAAAATGTATTTCTAAATTAGGATAATCAACTATAATTTTATTTATGTAGTGTTACAATTGATGTGAAACAAAAAATAATATAGAAAAAAAGTGATTCAAGTAGTATAATTGAATTGTCAAAAAACAAATTATACGAAAGGACTTGAATCACTTATGAATAATAGTATATCACAAAAACCAGAAAATGCCACATGATTTAAAAACTAAAGAAAATGCAGTAAAAACATATTTAAATAATGGAGATATAGAATATACTTGCAGGAAGTATCATATATCAAGATACTCATTATGGAGATGGGTAAAAAAATATTATGGTACAAAGGAAAGTCTAGAAGATAAAAGTCATAAACCAAAAACAAGACACCCAAAATCACATACCAATCAAGAAATAAGAGGATAAGAAATTATGTAAGAAGAAATCCAAGAATAACGTTAAATGAGTTATGGTATAAATTAAAGCGCAAAAAAGGATATATAAGGAAAATAACATCATTGTATAGGGTAATGAAACGACTAAATATAAAATTTTACAAAGGAATGGAAGTAAAAAATACATCAAAGAAAAAGCATAATAAACGATATGAAACACCAAAGGAAATAGGAGTAAAATGGCAAATAGATGTAAAATATGTGCCAAATGAATGTAAAGTAGCAAATTTGCCAACAGATAAAAGATATTATCAATATACATGTATAGATGAAGCAAGTCGAGAAAGATATTTATGGTGGTATGAAGAAGTAACGCCGATGAATACAGTAGACTTTGTAAAAAGATGTATAGAATATTATGGTTATAAGCCAAAAAGAATACAAACAGATAATGGAACAGAATTTGGATATAATCAAGCAAAAATAAAGAAAAAGCATCCGATTGATAGATTGTTAAATAATCTAAATATAAAGCATTATAAGATAAGACCAAGGACACCAGAGCATAATGGAAAAGTAGAAAGAAGTCATAGAAACGACAATGAAAGATTTTATAGCTATTTAAAATTTTACAGCTTAGAAGACTTGATAAAACAAGGGAAAGCATATTTAAAAAGGTCAAATAACATACCTATGGCAGTATTAGGATATTTGACACCAAAAGAAAAAAGACGGAATTAACAAATTTATGTGCATAATGAAAAACAAATTCAAGATACTACATTTTTTATATGAATTTGTTTCACATCATTGACACTTACACAATTACTATACAATTTTTTTACAAAAAGATATATACATTTCCTAAAAAAAGTGATAAAATAAATTCAGTTATAAATTTAAAGGGGGAAATTAATAATGGAAGCAAAAATAGTAGGAGACATGTTACCAGCAGTTGTTTGTAAGCTTGCAAAAGGAGAATCTGTTATAACAGAAAATGGCGGAATGAGTTGGATGGATGATGGAATAGAAATGAAAACAACAACTAATGGTGGAATTATGAAAGGAATTGGAAGAGCATTTGCAGGAGAATCTATCTTCATGAATTTATATACAGCAGAGAAAGATAATGCAGAAATAGCATTTTCATCATCTTTTCCAGGACAAATTTTAGAGTTCGACTTAAAAGAAGGAGAATCAATTATTGCACAAAAACGTGCATTCTTATGTTCTGAAAAAACAGTTGATATAAAAATGCAATTTCGTAAAAAATTAGGAGCAGGTTTCTTTGGCGGAGAAGGATTTATTATGCAAAAGATAACAGGACCTGGTAAAGTTTATTTAGAAATTGATGGAAATGTAATAAAAAGAGAATTAGCTACAGGAGAAAAAATAAAAGTAGATAATGGATATGTTGCAGCTATGTCACAAGATGTAAAATTAGATATAGAAACAGTAAAAGGTGTAAAAAATATTTTATTTGGTGGAGAAGGATTATTTGTTACTTCATTAACAGGACCAGGTATAGTGTATTTACAAACAATGCCAGTTTCAAAACTTGCAAGTTTATTATATCTTGGACAAGCAAAATAGAATATTATTGTGATATATAAAAATGGATTGCCAATGTTGTAATCCATTTTTATATATTCACAATAATTTTAAAAAAATCTTAAAAAAGTAGTGCAAAAATTTATATTTGTATGATAAAATAGAAAAAGTAAAAATATAACTTAAGGGAGAGTGTATTTTAAGTGGAAAATATGCAGTATAAAAGAGTATTACTAAAGTTAAGTGGAGAAGCATTGGCAGGAGATAGAAAAACAGGAATTGATGCAGATACAATAGGCAGTATTTGTGATCAAGTAAAAGTATTAGTAGATCTAGGAGTAGAAGTAGGAATTGTTGTAGGAGGAGGAAACTTTTGGAGAGGAAAATATGGGCATCAAATGGAAAGAACAACATCAGATTATATGGGAATGCTTGCAACAACAATGAATGGATTAGCACTTCAAGATGCCTTAGAAACAAGGGGATTAAAAACAAGAGTACAAACAGCAATAGAAATGAGACAAATTGCTGAACCATATATTCGTAGAAAAGCAGTAAAACATTTAGAAAGAGGAAGAGTAGTTATTTTTGCATGTGGAACAGGAAATCCGTATTTTTCAACAGATACAGGAGCTGCACTTCGTGCAGCAGAAATAAATGCAGAAGTTATCTTACTGGCAAAAACAATAGATGGAGTATATTCGAGTGATCCGAAGGTAGATCCTAATGCTATGAAATATGATGAAATATCATATACAGATATTTTAACAAAAGACCTAAAAGTAATGGATTCAACAGCAACAGCATTATGTCGAGATAATCAAATACCATTAATGGTATTCGGAATAGACAAACCAGAAAACATGGTAAAAATAGTTAAAGGTGAAAAAATTGGAACAATAGTAAAATAAGATTAAATAAACTGCTATTTATTATTTTTTTTAAAATACAATTTGTTTATGACAAAAGCCAATCAGTTGTAAGGTGATGTTCATAAATATAAATTAGTTATATGTTTGAAAATAAAAAAACTAGAATATACAATAATAAATGCATGATTTACTTAGAGTTTTTACAATAAATATTTCAATAAAAAGGAGCAATAAAATGGGAAAATTATTTGTAATAGATGGAACAGATGGAAGTGGGAAACAAACACAATTTAAAAAATTGCAAGAGACATTAAATGAAAAAAATATAAAATATAGAGTAGTGAGTTTTCCAAATTATGATAGTCCATCATCATCTTTAGTAAAAATGTATTTATCTGGAGAATTCGGTGAGCATGCAAAAGATGTAAATCCATATATAGCATCAACTTTTTATGCAGTAGATAGATATGCAACATTTAAAAAATATTATGAAGATTATTACAATGAAGGTGGAATTATATTAGCAGATAGATATACAACGGCAAATATGGTACATCAAGCAGGAAAAATTGAAGATAAAAAAGAAAGAGAAAAATTTTTAGATTGGTTATGGAATTTTGAATTTAATATGTATGGATTGCCAATACCAACCAAAACATTTTTCCTAAACATGCCACCAGAATATGCAATGCATCTTATAGAAGACAGGGAAAACAAATTTACTCACGAAACACAAAAAGATATACATGAAAGAGATAAAAGCCATATAATAGATAGCTATAATGTTGCATGTAATTTAGTAAAAAAATATGATTGGTATGAGGTAAAATGTATAAAAGAAGGTAAAATAAGAACAATAGAAGATATACATGAAGAAATCTATCAAGAAATAAAAAAATATATAGTAATGTAGGGGGTTGCATGTCATGCAACCCCTACATTATGAAAAAGAGTTTATAGGTAAAACCTTTTAAAAACCTAAATAATATAAGGCATAGGAATTTATAAATGAAAAAATATGGTTTCTTTGGAGGGTGCTTTAATCCAGTAACAAAAGCACATGTAGAATTAGCATTAGAAATAATAAACAAATACAAATTAGATAAAGTGATATTTGTACCCATGGGAGATGGCTACAACAAAAAAGGTTTAATAAATGAAAAACATAGATATAATATGCTACAAATTGCAACAAAACAATATGAAAAATTAGAAGTATCAAATATAGAATTAGAAAGTTCCAAAAGCATATCAACTTTAGAAGCGTTTAAAATGATAGAATTCAAATATGGTAAATTAGACAAGTATTACATAATAGGAATAGATAACTTATTCAAAATAATGTTATCAAAAGATTTCGAAGAATTAGTACAAAATTATAATTACATAATAATTCAAAGAAATGGAATAAATGCAGAGGAATTAATTACATCAAATAAAACTCTACAAAAAAATAGGAATAATTTTAAAATAGTAGAAAACCCTAGCCATATGACAACAAGTTCTAGTATAGTAAGAGACAGCTTATTGAAAAGCTATAAAGAAATTGAAAGAATAATGCAAAAAGAAGTACTAGAATATATAGAAAAAAATGGATTATATAAATTGTAATTTTTATATTGCAGATAATATAAAAAGTGTGGTATACTAGGCAAAGAAAAATAATTTTGGAGGCAAATATGCAAGAGTTTACAAATGAAGATATAAAAGAAAAATTAGATTATATAGGATTAGATTTAGAAAATATTCCAGAAATTTTTGCGAGTTCAAAAGAGATTGAATATAGACCATTAAAAGTATCAGAGGATAATGGATATAGAGTATATAAATATGTTCCAATTTCTAAAATACAAATACTATTAACACCAACAAATAGGTTAAATACAATTAAAGAAAAATATAGTAAAGCAAGTAGTATAAATGATTATTTACAACCTAAGAAAGAAGAAGATATATTAAAACATACAACTTTTTTAAAGATGTTAAAAGCTGTAAAGACAGAAGAAATAGAAGAAATTATTAAAGAACAAGAAAAATTAAATAAACAAATACCATTTAAAGTAAAATTTGAAGAAAATTATTTGTGGCAGATTTATTACTCTGACATAGATGATACATATTTTATGCTTGTACCAACAGAAGATATAGATTATGCTAGTTTCTTTTGTTTGTTGAAAAAACAAATTGAATATAGTAAAACAAAAAAAGAAGAAATGATATTTGTTCCAATTGCATATGAACATTATGGAAATGAGTATCTTAAAAATTCAGAAATATCAGATATAGAAAATTATTTATGGTTTTTTACAAAAAATTGGACTAATATTTATGATGTGTATGATAAAGAGGGAAATGTATCTGTTCAAATTGTAGGAGAAACTTTTGTGTATGAAAATATAAAAGGAGTGTATAAAAATAAATTAGAAAATAAAGAAGATGCACTTAAGTTTTACAAATTGTTGAAAGCATTATTTATATTATCGACAGAATTACCACATTATTATAAATTTAAAACGGAAATTAATGAACAAGGTTCCATAGAATTTTGGTATAATGGGACAAATATAGGGTATGGTAATATGTTTAGTATACTAAAAAATAATTATATTAATGCAGAAGATGAAATAGTTAGTACCAAAAAAGAAAAAATGAGTTTAGAAGAAGAAATAAAACATTTAGAAAAACTAGTAAGTATAAAAGAGCAAGAATATTTATTAAAAGAAAAGCAAATAGCTACATATTTGGAATGTAAAAAGACGTTCTTTGGAAAAGTAAAATACTTTTTCAAATCAAAGAAAATGAAAAAAGATAGTCTAAAAGAAGAACAAAAACTTGAAAAAGAAAGAGAAGCAGAAAATAAAGAAGAACAATTTAAAGGAATAGACAAAAAAATAGATTATAATAAAAAACAAAATGAAGAAACGGAAGTAAAAATAAACAAAAATGAAATACAAACTAACGACAATAAAAAAGTAAAGTTAGAATGTAATGAAAAAAAGGTTGAAGAACAACAAAAAGAAAGTTTTTCTATAAAAGAATTCTATACAGTGGAAGACATTATTAAAATTTATAAAGAATTAGATGAATTGACTAAAAATGTAAAAAATTTAAGAATGGATAGTAAAGCTTTTGCCAATAAAATAGAAAGTTTAGAATTAAAAATAAAGAATTCAAACTTATATATAGAAGAAATTGATAAACACGAAAAAAACATATTTGAATTTTGGAAATTTGCCAATAAAGATGAAAAAATAGCACTAAATCAAGGTACGATTTCAGAAAAAAGTATTAAAAATAACATAGAGAAAGTATATAATTATGAAGAAGATGAAGAAGAAATTGCAACTACAGTTGATAATATGCAAAGAATATTCCTAACACAAAAACAAACAGATGCAATATATCTTGCAACTACTAATATTTTGCAAGCATTAAACAACATAGACAATGAAAAAACATTAGAAGAAAGTTTAGAAAATTTAAAAGAAGAAAATCGAAATCAAAGACTATTATTTGCAACAGATAATATAGATATATTTGGCAAATCAAATGACGAAAGCATAAAAACAAATATGTTAGGAAACAAAAAACATAGAGAGACTAAAAAAGATAAGTTAAAAATAATAGATATTACAAATGATACAACTATAGAAGAATATAAAGATAAACTTAATGAAATTTTAGAAACAATAAGAAATAGTCTAAGTAATGTAAAAAATAAAATCGGAATACCAGTGTATATAGCAACAAATCAAAAAGAAGATATTAATAGATTACAAATATGTAGACTAAAACCAGAAGATGCAATAAATGAACTAGTAGAAAGTGGAAAAATTAATTTGTATAGAATTAATCTAAAAGAAAATAGTAAAATAATATATTTTTCAAACATAATTTATTACGATAATTACAACAAAACATTGCCAATAGGGATGGATGAACAAACAGGTTGTATAATAGATTTAAAACAATATGAATTAAAACAATTAAAAACAGAAAATTTCAGAATAAGTAATTTAAAAGATGAATTTAATATTGAAGTAAAAGAAGTATATTTACAAGAATACGATATTGTAGAGAAATCAAATAATAAATAACCACTTTATAAAAAGGAGTTGTGTAAAATGATAAATAGAGCTATTGTAATTGTTTTAGACAGTTTTGGAGTTGGAGAATTACCAGATGCAAAAGATTATGGAGACAAGCGGAAGTAATACATTAAGAGGAATATATAACAATACAAAGTTAAACCTACCAAACATGAAAAAACTAGGCTTATATAATATACAAGATATTGATGTAAAAGAACCTAAAGAAGAAAATGTGGTAGGAGCATTTGGAAAAGCATGTGAACAATCAGTTCGGAAAAAATAGTCCAGTAGGGCATTGGGAAATGTCAGGTTTTATACTAAGAAAAGGTTTTAAAACATACCCTAATGCATTTCCAAAAGAATTAATAGAAGAATTTATTAAAAAAACAGGAGTGCAAGGAATACTTTGTAATGAAGTAGGTTCACGGAACTGAAATATTAAAACGTTTTGGAGAAGAACACATAAAAACAGGCTACCCAATAATATACACATCAGCAGACAGTGTATTTCAAATAGCAGCACATGAAGATGTTATATCTGTGTCAAAATTATATGAAATATGTAGAATAGCAAGAGAAATTTTAAATAAACCAAAATATAATATAGGAACAGTTATAGCAAGACCATTTATTGGAAATAATGCAGAAAACTTTACAAGAACATATAACAGAAAAGATTTCGAATCTGAAAGATTTGGAAAAACAATGTTAGATTTAATAAAAGAAAATGGAAAAGAAGTAATTGCTATAGGAAAAATACAAGACTTATTTTCAGGGCGTGGAATGACTAAAATGATGCATACCAGTGGAAATGAAGATGGTATAGAAAAAACAATAGAAGAAATAAAAAAAGATGGTGAAGGACTTATTTACACAAATTTAGTAGATTTTGACATGTTATATGGACATAGGAATAATATAGAAGGGTATAAAGATGCATTAGAATATTTTGATGGCAAGTTATGCGAAATAATGGGAAGTATGAAAAAAACAGATATGCTAATAATAACAGCAGATCATGGAAATGATCCATCAACACCATCAACAGACCATGATAGGGAATATGTACCGATATTAGTTTATGGGGAAGAAATAAAAAAAGGAATAAATTTAAAAATACGTAAGACATTTGCTGATATTTCAGCTACTATATTAGACATACTAGACATGGAGCAACTAGAAGGAACATCATTTAAGAAAGAAATTATAAAATAAATATGTTGTATTATTTAAAATACAATAAAATTTTTAATAAAGATGAAAAAATTGAAGAGCTAGCCTTGACTGGCTCTTTATAATATGGTAAGATACTAGAAGAAAAATAAATAAGCCCGAGTGGCGGAATTGGTAGACGCACAGGTCTCAAAATCTAAATGGATTTTTTAATATGTAAATCCTAAATGTACTGAAAATATTAATGTTTAGATATTTGTTAGTGCCGAAATTAGTTCCAACATCTAACAAATATCTAACATAATTGTAAAATTATCTAAATATTATAAAATATGTCAATGTGGCGAAATTGGTATACGCACATCACTCAAAATGATGCGGGAAACCATGTGGGTTCGAGTCCCACCATTGACACCAAACATGTAAAAAAACTACGTTCCTAATAACATACAAAAGAACCCCTTAGTTAACCTAAGGGATTCCTTTGTAGCATTTACTTCTGTGAAACAAATACATCCATACCGTGAAAACGATATTTCATCGAAGTAACTGTGTATTGCTGTCCGTTTAATAAGTCATTTACTACCTTCGACGCAACAATTCCAAGATGTTTTTTTGAAAGGTGTATCGTAGCCTCTCTACCATTTTTTACATCCCGAAGAAAAGCTTCGTCATTAAGTGTAGCATTTCTAGCATCTTCTAGAGTAGAATTTGCCATACTATACCAGAAGAATTTTTTGAATGTTTGTAACACAGTGTCTGTCATATTACTATACCTCCTAAAAATATATTTTTTTAACTATAAAGATTCCGTTATAGGAAAAAGGGGCAAGCAATAAATATTTACAGAAACAATATTTGCTTGTCTATATATATTTTACACTATTTTACATAAAAAAGCAAATTTTGGAGCACATTTTATAAGATATTATTAGAAGATGAAGAGTCACTTTCTTCATTTTCTTTTTTATTATCTGTAAGTTTAAAAGTATTTTCTAAAACACTAGCAGAAATTTTTTTAGAGTTACTATCTAAATGAGCATATAAGTTTGCAGTAGTAGAAAAATTAGAATGACCGAGCCACTCTTGAATCGATTTCATAGGAATATTTTTAGCAAGTAATAAACTAGCACAAGAATGTCTTAAATCATGAAAACGAATATGTCTCATATCATTTTTATCGAGCAATATACTAAAATGTTGAGTAACAAAGTCAGGTCTTATAATATTTCCATCAGGTTTAACAAAAACATAATTAAAATACTTTTTACTATAACTATTACCAAAAGCTTTTTTGAAGGATTGTTGTTTTTCTTTTGCATCTAAAAGCATATTTGCAATATCATCAAATAAAGGCAAAGTTCTATAACTAGACTTGTTTTTTGTTCTATCTTTTCCTTCAATTTTTCTATTATTACCATCTGTATTTGTAATTGTAATAGTGTGTTTAATAGTAATGGTTTTATTTTCAAAATCAAAAGAATCCCATTGTAAACCTAAAACTTCACTTCGTCTTAATCCATAAAAAGCAGTAATCAAAATAATAAGTTCTAGTGGGTCATTTTTAGATATTTCAAATAGTTTATTTAATTCACTTTCATTATAGAAACTATTGATAAATTGAACTTTTTTAGGTCTTTGAACTTTATCAGCAGGATTACTCACAATAACATTCATTTTAAAGGCATAATCTAGGCATTTTCTTATAAGAGCGTGATGGTGAATGACTGTATTTGCACATAAATTATATTCTTCCATTAGTACATTATAAAAGTTTTGAATATGAATAGGTTCTAAATCTTTTAGTTTTATAGGATTTTCTGTAAAATATCGTTTTATATGATTATTAGCAATTTGCCTATAAGAAGTAAAAGTTGAACTTTCTATTGTGTGTTGTACAATTTTTAGCCAATAAAAAAGATACTCTATAAATAGAATATCAGTTGTATTATTTGTATTTGAGTTTGTTTCTGTTTTATCTAATGTTTTTAATTGTAATTCTTTTTCTAATTTTTCTTTTAATTGTTCTGCAAATACTAAAGCTTGTTTCTTGTTACCTCGTTCTTTTAGTCCTGTGGAACGCCAAGGCAAATGTCTTTTTCCATTTTCATCATAATACTCTAAAACAGCTTGATAAATGCCATTTCTAACTTGCAGACAACTTACAGATACTTTGTTTACTTGTAAATTTTCTGTTACCAAATTTAACTCCTTTCCGATGTAACAGACTAAATTAATTTACTATTGATTTTTGAGTTCTAGGAAAGTGCTAATAAAAGCACTTGGCGTAGAAATCAAATATGCAGACTTTAGATTTTCTTGCAAGTTTACTTGCTTAGAAAATCTTAATTCTGTTTTTTGTAGTAAATATAAAAATAGCCTAAACACTCTTTTCTAAATAATTTATAACGCAATGTTTAGGGATTTTATATTCTCTACCAACTTTTATAGATTTAATAGTATTTTGTTTAACTAACCTATAAGCAAGAGTTATACCTATGCCTAGCATTTCTGCTAATTGTTTTACAGTTACAACATCTTTATATGCAGTAAACATTACTTTGTTCAAATTAGTATCTTCCATAAACTTAACCTCCTTAAAAAATTCACAATAGCAAATAAAAATTTCACTATATGTATGCCGTATTGCGTTTTTGAGAGAGGTCAATATCTCATACTTGTTTTTCTTCAAAAATTAATAAGCTTTTGCACTAATTCTCCGTGGTAAATCAATAGAGGCTTTAATACCTCTTTGCATAATATATTGATTTTTCTTACTATCATAGCGATAAATACTAGAATTAGCTTTTTTACAGGCATAGTCGGAAAGTGGATGAGCATTATACGAAAGCTCTATTGCATCTTGATTTTGAACTTCTAATAATTGTTCATAAATTATATCTTTTTTAGAACTTCTAACATAATTCTTTTGATATTCTGCTTGTGCAATTTTTCTTTTTTCTGCATTAATAGATTTCCTAGAACTTTTTTCTTGCTCATATCTTCCATCTTCCTTAATAGTTTTAGAAATGTATTGTTGAGAAACATTTATAATATCAGCGATTTCCTTTTGTTTCAAATGTTTATTAAAATATAAATCTAAAATTTGCTCTTTTTTATCCAAAAGATTTCCTCCTTTCATTTAGTTGTATTTTTGTTTGTTGATTTTTAGATACAAAAATCCTAAGGACTTTTAGGTAAAATTTCCAAACAAAACTTGACTATTATCTATAAAGACTATATAATAGTAATAACTTGATAAATGCTATCAATTATAAAATGTAATATGATAACTCTACCAACAATTACTATACATATATAATATAGTAATAATTCATGTTTGTCAAGTATTACATATAAATTTTTTAAAAAAATTTTTGGGAGAGTGAATATGAGAAAGAATAATACAGGGAATTTCAAGACTTTTTGGTTTAAATATAGTGATTATGAACTAAGAGAAATAGATAAATTTACATATATAACACCAAAGGAAGACTCTAAAGTTGCAATGTATGACCCATTTAATGTTTCTGACAGTATATTAGTAGATATACTACTGATAGGAAGAGATGTAGAAAATGATGAATTAAAATTAGCAGAAGAGAAAATTATAGACTTTGTAAAGAAATATGGGTTATTAGGAGAATTAACATATTTACCATTAAATACAGATATTGTAAAACAAAGTAAAGTATATTTACCTGCTGGAAATGTAGTTTGTAACAAAGAAACATTAACTGCTGGAGAATACATAAGGCTATTTATAAAATGTGAGAAGAAACAAAAAGTTACAATAAAAGAAAATTCAAAAGGAGAAATTTTAGAATTATCAATAGAAAATGAAGCAAATCCACTTGCTTTTATAGATAGACCAGGAGAATATGCAGTAGTATTTTCAAAAGCATATTCAGAAGGTGTAGTTTGGATTATGGATTATGCAAGAAGATTATATTTAACATTTGAAGCAATAGAAAATTATAGTAAAGTAGAAAATGCTTATACAAGGCAAAAATATGATAATTACATAGAAAACTTTAATGCTTCCAAAATTGCTTGTAGAATATTAATGCATAGCAATAAAGAATACCCACCTGTTTTAGAGTGGAAATTTAATTCTCTAAAACTTGCAATAGATACAATGTTTGCATTAAACGAAACAAGCGAAAGAAAAACAGTAAAAATGTGTAAACATTGTGGCAAACCTTTTGCTTCAGATAATTTAAAAGCAGAATATTGTAGTCCACAATGTAGAAATCAAGCTAATGTTTATAAAAGTAGAGCAAAGAATAAATAGATTGGAGGAATTAAATGTTTGAAGTTAAAAACTTTGATAACTGGATAGAAGATAAAATTTCTGGAAAGTTTGGTAGTGGTGCTAGTGAAAAAGTATGGCTAATTAACCCAGAAACTAACGAAAAGGGACTTTTTAAATTTCCAAAAGTAAAAGATAAAGAAAAAGGAATAATAACAGGAGAATACTGGGCTGAAAAACTAGCTACTGAAATTGGAAAGCTGATAGATGTAGAATGTGCTAGAGTAGATATCGGAATATATAAACGGAAGAATTGGTTCAATGAGTTATAATATACTAGAAAATAAATATGACAATTTGTTTGAAGGTATTTACTTTATACAAAAACATTATCCATATTATAATAAAAGCAAATTAGAAGATACTTATAGTAATATGAAATATTCTATACAAATGATAGAAAAAAGTATATTAGAAGATTATTATTTTGATATTAGAAAAATATATAAGATGATTATTTTTGATATACTTATAGGAAATAGTGATAGACATCATAGTAATTGGGCTATTAAACATAAAAAAGCAATAGAAAACAATATGATACATGTAACATTAGATTTATGTCCTCTATATGATAATGGTTCATCGTTATGTGCATATGAAGATAATAATAATTTAGATATATTTTTCAAAGACAAGATGAAATTTGAAGCATTAGTAAACACGAAATCGAAATCTACAATAGGATGGGAAAATGAAAGACCAATAAGACATTTTGAATTACTTAGCAAACTAAAAGAAAATTCATATTTAATAACATTGCCATACATAGAGAATATTAAAAATAATATTAATGAACAAAGTATTGATAAACTATTAAAAGAATTTGATAATAATATAATAAATAATGATATGAAAAGATTATTAAAAATGTTCCTTTTAGAGAGAAGAAAAAGAATGCTAGAAATATATGATATTATAGATTAGGGGGAAAGATAAAATGAATGAGGATTTAGTATATTTAACATGGACAGATGTAAATACAGGTAATAAATATAAAGTAGCGATGCTATATAAAAAAAATGAAACATATTACTTTAAATACATTTTAGAGAATGTAAAAGAAGCACAAGAGAAAGGGTTTGAACTTTTAATTGCATTTCCACAAATTAATGCAACTTATGAAAATCCACAATTATTTGCTGTGTTCAGTAGTCGATTGCCAGAACCAACAAGACCAGAGATTAAAGAGATTTTAGAAACTTATGGAATGACAGAATATGATGAGTTTGAATTATTAAAAAGAAGTGGTGCAAAATTACCAACAGATAATTATGAGTTTATAGGAAGGTAGGAAATATGGAAGAGTATCTTGATGTATTAGATGAAAATGGAAATTTAACAGGAGAGAAAAGAACGAGAAGTGAAGTTCATAGTAAAGGATTATGGCATAAAGCAGTTCATATATGGGTAGTAAATGATAATGGGGAATTAATATTACAAAAAAGAAGTCATGAAAAGATAACTAATCCAGACATGTGGACAACTTCTACATCTGGATATTTATCCGCAGGAGATAGCTCAATAGTTGGAGCTATAAGAGAATTAAACGAAGAAATTGGATTACAAATAAGTGAATTAGAGTTAGAATATTTATTTACAGTAAAAGAACATAAAGTACATAATGATGGAAAACTTATAAATAATGAAATTATAGATGTTTTCTTAATAAGTAAAAATGTAAATATTGAAGATTTAAAATTACAAAAAGAAGAAGTATCAGAGATTAAATATATTTCATTAGAAGAATTTGAGAAAATGGTAAAAGGAAATTCAGCAGAGCTAGTGGAACATAAGGAACTTCATTCTAAATTACTAGAAGTATTACATAATAGATATTAAAAGTTGAAAAAGGAGCATTTCTATATGCTCCTTAATAACATTTATCTATTTTTAATAATACCTAACTTACAAAAATAATAATAAGCATCCATGCCACCTTTAAAATAAATCTCTTTTTCAATGATGTCTTGTAAATCATAATATAAGTTAAGAATTTTAGAAATAGACAAGCAATCTTCTTTTGAAAGTCCATCTTCTAAAACTTCATCATCAAGTAATTTTTGTAGATTAATATTGCTATCTAAAATTTTGTGAATTTGCTTATGCAATTCCTTATAATCTTCATTGTTATTCTTTAAATAACTTCTAACACCATCAAAAAGTTCATAAAAATTATCACTATTTTCATCATAAAATGAAATAAATCTTTGTTCTTCATTCATATCCAATACCTCCATTAATTATAAATATATCTTACTAAAATTATTTCTTCGATAGAATTTTTAAGGTTGTTCATTTTTCCAACCCATTCCAATTGATTAGTTGCTTTTAATTCTTCTGTAATACCTTCTTTTTCTGCCATTAGTTTCATTTGAGCATCAAAAAAATCACTTGCTTGTTTATCTATATCTAGCAAATGATTTTTAAGTTCATCATTCATAAATAGTATTGTATATTCAGCTTTTTTATGGCTTTTAAGGTAATTTAATCTCATTCTAGCATATTTTCCTAATGTAACATTTTTAGTATTATTTGATAATACTAAGTCTGGTAAATAGTAATCTCCACACTTTGTATAAGTTATTTTCATAATTTTCTATCATCCTTTCTCTTTGATTTATCTAATTTTTTCATTTGCTTTTCAAAGTCAAAACAAATGCCATGTTTCTTTTCAAATTCTTTAATTAAAGTATCTGTAAAGGGAACCCCTACTATTTTACAAATAAAAATTGCAAATAGCTGTATAGCTTCAGACCATTCCTTTAAAGCTTTTTCTAGTTGATTAGTTCTTGTTTTAAAGAAGTTTAATTCTTTATGAAATTTTATTTCTATTCGTTCAATTTTATAAGAGGATTCAAACTCTATATCAGAGCACTTTTTGCTCAATTTGTTATTCTCATTCCATAAATAAGAATTTTCTTCTTTATATTTTGATGCCATATCCACTAAATGAGCATGTTTGCTTAATTCTTTGTGTAGTTTTACATTATCAGCATATAGTTGTTCAATTAATTTATCTTTAGGCTCAATAATTTCCTTTTGTATCTGTTCATCTCTGTTAAAAAATCTAGCTTTTACATCTTTAATATTAGGAACATTTGGTAAATCTAAAGTAATATCATTTAATGTTTTTTGAGTATCTTCAAAGTTAGTTAGCTTTTTATATTCCTCAGTAGAAAGATGTTTCCTATCACTAGATTCACCACGTTCTAGTTTAAATCCTTTATCATTTACATATTTATTAAAAGCATCTTGCATATTACCATAACTATTTTTACCTTTCCAATAATCACTAGCACATACTTTACGAATACGATTTCCGTTTTTATCAAAACTATCAACTATAGGAATAAAAGATAAGTGCATATGTGGAGTTGCCTCGTCCATATGCACTACTGCAGATATTATATTTTCCTTGCCTAAACGTTTGTATTCAGCTACGAAGTTATAACATTCTCTAAAATATCTTTTGGTTTCTTCTTCGCCAATAGTATCAAAAAACTCATTAAAAATTCTACGGACGATTTTTGCAGGTTCTTCATCTATAATCCATTTTTTTAGGATTATCAGGTTCTTTATATAGCCATAGGGAGGTAGATACAGTCAAAAGCAATATTGACATTACATCTATTATATTACTTGTTGTTTGCTATTGCAAAATTATTTTTTATTTTCTGTATTTTCAACATCAGCTGGCAGACTACCACTAATACAAGTAGAGGGTTTCGTCGGTTACTTTTCATAAAGTAACACAGGAGATGTCTAGTAGCGATAAATTATAATGGACTAGAATCAGGAAATACAAGTTTTTTATACATCTTCCTAATGGGAATTAAGAAAAGTGTACCAATTATAATTGGTAAATAAAATGTATAAATTCTCCAAAATAAAATTGATATATTAATTGTACCTTCACGAAAGATGGAATTAAAAATTAGTAAAAATCCACCTTCTGCACCACCACCAGAGCCAGGTGTTGGAATAAATGTCATAAGCATTAACAAAAAGGCTTGAGCAGGTATTATTGTAAACAGGCTTATTCCACTATTTCCAAAGGCTCTGTAAACCATATATGTAATGGAATAATAGAAAAGTGATTGTAGAGTTGCTGTAATGAACATGCTAATAACAACCTTTTTTTCTTTACGCATTTGATTGAATTTATAATTAAAATTTTCAAAACTATTTGATAAATTCTCTAAGGTTTTATTTGCATTTTTTAAAATATGTATCTTACCGAAGAAAATTGGTTATAGGCTTTAAAATAGAGATTGCTAACTTATGATTAAGACCAATAATTAAAATAAATAATATAGCAATAATATTTACTAAAAAACCAACAATGGCAAGTAAAAAAAAGTTATTCATTAAAGATTTAAAGTAATTCCACTGAAAAATAGTAACTATAAAAGTAAAAATAACAAGAGCAGTTTGTGAAATTACAAACTTCATTGAAAAAATTGAAAAGGCATCACTAACTCTTTTTCCATCTTTATACATATAATAAGCTTGCATTGGTTGCCCGACCAGAGCAGAAAGGAGTAATATTATTAAATAAGCCACCAATCATCATGATTCGAACAGAATTAAGAAATTTTTGATTGGGATATAGATTTTTTATTGGAACATGTAAGCACATTGCTTCAAAAAGCCATGAAAGAACCATACATATAATGCCTAAAAATACCCAAAAGTAATCAACACTTTTTATCATTATAACAATATTATTTAGTCCATCAACAATAAGCATATATGCAAAAAGACCAATAAAAATAGTAATAATCAAAGCAATATTAAGAATAGTAAATTTTGTATCTTTAGATTTTTTTAACTTTTTTTTAAAATTTTCATTTAACTCAACATTTGTGTCAATATTATCCATAAAGAACTCAATTCCTTTCTTGCATATTTAACAAAATATAAATATTTTAAAGTATTCTTTCATAATATATTATAATTTTTGCTTTTTATAATGTCAATTAAGAAAATATGAATTTTAGAAAAATTAAAATCAATATAAAAAATAAAGAAGTTAT
>CAQOYX010000015.1:0-3976 GCA_948852375.1 uncultured Clostridia bacterium | reverse complement strand
AACTGTTCAATGATTTTTTTGGTAGCGAAGGGGAGATTCGAACTCTCGACCTGCCGGGTATGAACCGGATGCTCTAGCCAACTGAGCTACGTCGCCATATTTAATTTTTAAACAAATATAATTATAATAGTATATCCTATTTTTGTCAAGATAAAACAGAGAAAATAATTTTAAATTATTTTCTCTGTTTTATCTTATCTACCTATTTGATTTTGCGAATCAATTTCTTTTTGTTTATTTGTTTTTACTTGGTCTGCTTGCTTTTGAGCAATTTCTTCAGAGACATTTACCTCTAAAACAATTTTATTGTTCGTTAAATTTTCTGTATCTTTTAAAGATATAGTATTTTTCCATTCTTGTGCTTTTTCTAAATTTTCTATTAATTCTTTGTTTTCGTTTCTTTGTATTTCTTCGACACTGATTTCTTCTAGCATTTTACCTGCTTGTTCATTCACACTAAGTTCAATAAATATAGATTTTAATCCTTCTGTTAACTTTTTGAATATAGATTCTTTTTCTATTCCTTCAATTTGACTCATATATTTTTTCTAAGGTTTTCTTAGAATTTTCACCTCTCTTATATATCTAATAAATAAATCTATTTATAGTTTACCATAAACAGGTAAAAAAATCAAGTCTTTTTTAGATTAAATTAATTGACACCTTTAAATTTTCGTGTAATAATATAGAAAGGTTAAAAAGAGTAGGAACATAATATGAAAAAGTGTAAAATTTTTCATATTTAATTGTACTTTAAAGTAAATAGAGAAGGGCATGAAATTGTATATGGAGATAGAAAAAATAAAAGGAGTAATCGAAGCTATCTTATTTGCTACAGGAAGAGATGTAAAAATAAACGAATTTGTATCTTGTTTGGAAATTAATCAAAATGATGTTGTAAATATAATAGAAAACATGAGACAGGAATTTAATGAACAAAATAGAGGAGTTCAAATTATAAAAGTAGAAGATGGATATGCAATGTGTACTAAAGAAGATTATTATGAGTACATTTATCCTATATTAGATAAAAGAACAAAACCTAATTTATCTAATGCAGCATTAGAAACTCTTGCAATAATTGCATATAATCCTAAAATTACAAGAGCAGAAATAGAATTGATACGTGGAGTAAATTCAGATGCTACTATTTATAAATTGCTAGAATATAACTTAATAGAAGATGCAGGAAAGTCAGATGCTCCAGGAAAACCAACTACATATAGGACAACAGAAAAGTTCTTAAAAATGTTTGGTTATACTTCATTAGAAGAATTACCAACTTTACCAAAATATAAAATGGATGAAAACCAACAACTTATAATAGAAGATTTAGTAGTAGAAGATAAACCAATAGAAAATGAGGCTCCTATGCCCGAAAGGGAAGAAAATGATGAAATAAAAGATGATAAACAATAAAAATAAGATATGATGCTGTAAGTAATATCCAAAATATGGAAGTCATATAGTGTAATTTATATCTTAGAGGAAGGAAAGATAATTAAATATGGAAAAAGATAATAATTTTGTAAAAGAAATAACTAATATAGAAGAAGATTTTGCTAAATGGTATACAGATATTGTATTAAAAGCAGATCTAGCAGATTATACAGATACGAAAGGATGTATTGCAATTAAACCATATGGATATGCAATATGGGAGAATATTCAAAAATATACAGATGAAAAATTTAAGAAATCAGGAGTAAAAAATGTATATTTTCCATTATTAATTCCTGAAAGCTTACTGGCAAAAGAAAAAGAACATATAGAAGGATTTGCACCAGAAGTAGCATGGGTAACAATAGGAGGACAAGAAAAATTAGATGAAAAACTATGTATTCGCCCAACTTCTGAAACAATGTTTTCAAATCTATTTTCAAAATGGCTTAAATCTTGGAGAGATTTACCACTTGTATATAACCAATGGTGCAATGTATTAAGATGGGAAAAAGAAACAAGACCATTCTTACGTTCAAGAGAATTCTTATGGCAAGAAGGTCATACAATTCATGAAACAGAAGAAGAAGCAAAGAAAAGAACATTACAAATGTTAGATATTTATGCTGATGTTATTGAAAACTTACTAGCAATACCAGTACTAAAAGGAAGAAAAACTGAAAAAGAAAAATTTTCAGGAGCAGTTGCGACATATACTATAGAAACATTAATGCATGATGGAAGAGCAATTCAAAGTCGGAACATCACACTATTTTGGGCAAAACTTTACAAAACCATTTGATATTAAATTTCAAAATAGAGATGGAAAAGAAGAATATGCATATCAAACATCTTGGGGAATTAGTACCAGGTTAATTGGTGCAGTTATTATGGCACATGGAGATAATAGGGGATTAAAGCTACCACCAAAAGTAGCACCAATTCAAGCAGTTATTATACCAGTTGCTATGCACAAAGTTGGAGTAAAAGAAAAAGCTTGCGAATTATATGAAATATTAAATGAAAAATATCGTATGGAAATAGACATAAGAGAAAATTATACCCCAGGATATAAATTTAATGATTGGGAAATGAGAGGAGTTCCTGTAAGAATAGAACTAGGTCCACGAGATATTGAAAATAGTGTGTGCATTGTAGTAAGAAGAGACAATGGAGAAAAAATTCAAGTATCACTTGAAGAATTGCCTATTAAACTACAAGAAATATTAGATGATATTCAAAAAAATATGTATGAAGAATGTAAAAAAACAAGAGAAGCAAGAACCAATATAGCACTAAACCTAGATGAATTTGTTAAAAAAATTAATGAAAACCAAGGTTATATAAAAACAATGTGGTGTGGAAATGTGGAGTGTGAAAATAAAATAAAAGAATTAACAGGAGCACATTCTAGATGTATTCCATTTGAACAAGAGCATATAGCTGATATGTGTGTATGTTGTGGAAAAAATGCAAAACATATGGTGGTTTGGGGAAGGCAGTACTAATGTTTTTTTCATTGAATTATATAAAAGAATATCCCCCACTGGCATTACGCGTGTGGGAGCTGGAAATACGGTCAATTTCATTTTTTGTTTTTAAATAGTCTACATGTGAGTGAGTTTGACTATACTTTTCTATCAAGGGCAAAGTTTCATAATACTCATCACACGTAATGAGACCATTTGCATATCTAGTTTCAATCATATATTGCAAAATAGATATGCGATATTGCACAAACAAGAATTTATAAAGGCATACAATAAATATTAAAGCACATACAAAAAATAAAGCAAATGCAAAGTCTAACAACCGCATAGTTTTTTCCTCCTTATAGGTTTATGTAAGTATTATACAATAAATTATGTAAAAAAGCAATGTATTAGCTTTTTTTGCGGGGCAATTTCATGAAATATTACGATTTTGTAATATTTCATGAAATTGCCTTGCTTTTTTTATTTAATTAATAACTTACATAATTAACATAAAATTGGTATAATAAGAATATGTATAGCATAAAATGACAAAAAAGATTTGTGGCATTTGCAACAGAAAAGTAAAAATGTGTAAAAAGTTTCTATAAAGGTATTGCAAAGTATAAGGAACTCTAGTATAATACTGTTTACAGATAAGAAAAGAGAAAATATTGTCATGTTATACCTCATTTCAATCTGTAAAGTTTAACTAATGTTATTCATGATGGAACAAAAAAATACTAGAGACGGCAATCTCTAGTATTTTTGCTATGTATACTAATCGAACGTTTTTAGTATAAAAGCAAGAACGATTAAAGCTATTAGTTTAACTATGTCATTCATAGATTTACACCTCCTTTTGTGGAAAGACGAAAGTAAATGGAACAAACTTATTATACGACGAAAGAAAAAAATAATCAACAAAAATCAGCAAAAAAAATGATAATTTACAAAAAATGGAAATTAATATATATGTCGATCCAGATAAAAAAGAAGATTTCAATAAAAAGTCAGAGTAGGTAATAATACTCTGACTTTAATTATAAAGAAAATAATTATTT
>CAQOYX010000014.1 GCA_948852375.1 uncultured Clostridia bacterium | reverse complement strand
CTGACAAACTAATAACATTAGTATAATTCACTACATTCAAATACATTTAGCACATAAAGGCTCTAGCATATGAGATGAAAGAAATAAAAGTATGAATAGTAAAAATACAACTAGAGTAAGGAGAAATAGAGATATTATTAACCAATTTTACATATTTACATACCATATATCTATTTCTTGTCTATTTTTACTCTTTTACAAAAGTTCCATTTTCAATTCTTCCCTTAGTTACGCTACCAAGTCCTCCGTCTTCCTCCTGCTGCAATTCCTGCTCCACCACTTCCACAATGTGCTCTAATTGAAGATGTACTACTCGAAATATTTTCCTTATAAAATATATTTATACTTCCACCACCAGAACCTCCTCCTCCAACTTTGCTTCCATTCCCGCCATCAAAACCATTAGAAGAAATAGTACCTTGGTTAGAAAATGTACTTACACAAATTATTAACAAACCACCTGTTCCACTACTAGCACCTGGACCTCCAGGGTTACCAGCTCCGACCTGAAGTCCCAGGTCCAACACCTGAACCTCCAGGACCACCGACACTCGATCCGTGTACCTCCTGTATTCCAATTAGCTCCTGAACCTCCACCAGCTCCTCCAGAGTATGATGTTCCTGTGCCTCCTGGACCACGCCACGCACTTGACGGTGCTGGAGCAGCACCACCAGAACCACCACCTCCTGTCTGTCGACCTATTGCCTCTCCCCCGCATAAAACCTGCAACTGGATTCCATGAATCACCCGAATACCCTCCTGCACCTCCAGCTCCACCACTTGCAGGAACTACCTCAAAAGAACCATTATCATTTTCTAACAAATATATATTTTGTCCTACTGCTTTCGCACCTCTGCCTGTCATAGTTATTGTACCATTATTAATTAATTCTCCTGTACAATATATTATTAATCCTTTTGGTCCACCATATCCATTTGGACTTTTTACAGTAGTTAGTGTAACTCCTCCTTCAATGGTTAAATTTCCTTCAATTTTTAATACTACTGTATTTTTTGCATATTCACTAGCAGTTGCAACATCATCTAAACTTCCAAACTCATATACTTTATTATTTAATGTTGCACCTTTTACTTCTGTTATTCCATCTAATTTTAAATCTCTGTTATATTTGATTACATTTAATGAATGCTCTACTTCTTCTATTGTACCATTATTTTTTCCTATTACTGTTACTGTTTGTTCTCCATTATGATTTATTCCATCAATAATACCTAATAGTGCACTAGTTACAATTGGCTCACTTGTTCTTGTATTATCAAAAATTGTTACCTGATAATTTTCATCTATTTCAAAATAATAGTTCTTGTACATTCCTTCTGTTGGAACTCCTATATATTCTATTGTTGCCCCTATACTTTCTAACTCTTTTAAATCTTCTCTTACCATTTCAATATCCTGTTCCATTTTTTTCGTTTGTATATCTAATATTTTTAACTCTAACTCTTCTTTTAGTCCGTGCTTTTTCATTTTCTTGAACTGCACTTTTTGCCATTTTAAATATTCCTTTATCTCCTAATGTTAAATTTAAAGTTACCCCTGCTAAAATTAGCAATACTATTATTGTTATAATTAGGGCAATTAGTGTTATTCCGCATCTGGCTTGCATAGCATCTACCCCCTACATTGTTTTTGGCATTTATTAGTATATTGTTTTGCTTTTCTTTTCTCGCTCTACTTCTTGTCCCAATATTTAGTTTATTTTTTGTTTCCATTTTTTTCATGCTTTTCTTTGGCTCCTTTCACTTTTCTTTTTTGCTTTAGTATGTTCCTTTTTTTCTTATAAATATACAATTTGTATTCTTATTTTGATATGTTTACATTTTATATCATATATCGAACTACGTCAATACATAATATGTTTTTAGGGCAATTTCATAAAATATTACAAAATTGTAATATTTTATGAAATTGCCTTGTGTTTTTTTATTAAAATAGAGAAGATATTAAGTTTGGAATGGAGGCTCATTTACCTATTTTTGTAATATTTATCTCTAAATTTTAGTTAATTTTTCTTTCTATGCAAATTTTACTTTTTCTTATGTAATGATGTGTCAAACATAGACACATCATTATGCTTTAGCAACATTTTTTACAGCATACCAGCATTATAATTCTTATTAAAATTAATACTGCTAAAAGTACTGCTATTGCAACAATTGCATTTAATCCTAAAAGTATAAGAATTCCTGATAGGGCTCCTACTATTAGTCCTATTGTAAAAGCAAATATTACTAATAATATAGTTAATATTAAGTCCACACAACATTTTTTATTTTTGCAATATACATCTTGTTCGAACATAATATTTCACCTCCTTTAACACTCTTAATGCGTGTTATAATATATTATATTCTTGTACAAAAATGTTAGTGACAATTTTAGACTTTATTTTACATTTGTCTATTGAATTTTTTAGACTAACATATATAAAATTATACATTATTCTAATCTGATTATATTTTTTACTTCCATAATATTAATCTTTTTATTTCCCTCTCTTGTAGCTTTTTCATAACCATACTTTTTAGATTTTCATCTTTAATATTCAAATTTAAATTTTTTTCATACTCTTGCCCTATCCGTATTATAAATGTTATATTTTGTGTCTGCTTTAACTTATTACATTATATTCTAATTATATCAAAATTTTACTGAAAAATTAATGTATGTTTTTTCTCTATTTGTGGAATACTTATAAAAAAATTTTTAGAGGTGACTATATTTTGAATACAAATTTAAAATTAGAAGAATTTAATTTAGAAGAAAAATATGGTATTGAGACTATTTTGCCATCAGATGAATTTTTGGCAAAAATGAATTTTCTTAAAAATGGCTTAACAACTGATTTTGCTAAATCTTTGTTAGTCAAAAATGGATTAAATGAATTAAAAGGTTCAAAGGAAAAAAAATGGTATAATTATTTTTTTGAAAGTTTATTTAGTCCCTTTAATATTATTTTATTATTAATTTGTTTAGTTCTTGTGTATACAGATGTTATATTGTCTACAATTCCAAGTTATGCTAATATTGTTACTATTTTAGTGTTAGTAATTACTAGTACCTTTTTAGAATTCGTACAAGAATACCGTTCTAATAAAGCAGCCTTAAAGCTTAGAAGTATGGTTGCTACAACTGCTACTGTTCTACGTGATGGTAAAAAGGTAAACCTTGCCATAAAGGAAATAGTAAATGGTGATGTTGTTATTCTTTCTGCAGGTGATATGATTCCAGCAGATCTTCGTATTATCGAAGAAAAAGATTTACATGTTAGTCAATCTACTTTAACAGGAGAATCTGAAGCTGTTAAAAAACAATCTCAAACTAATTTAACTTCTGTAAAGGATATAAAAAGTGTAACTGATTTAGATACTATTTGTTTTATGGGTACAAATGTTATTAGTGGTAGTGCTAAAGGCATTGTTATAAAAACTTCTAATGACACATATTTAGGTAAAATTTCAAAAACTATAGAAGCGGGTAAACCGAAAACTGCTTTTCAAAAAGGAATTGAAAGCATTAGTAAGCTTTTAATACGCTTTATGCTAGTTATGATTCCTATTACTTTTTTAGTAAATATTTGGAAACATGATATTTTAATTACATTCACATTTTCTGTTGCAATTGCAATAGGTATTACTCCTCTCTTACTTCCTGTTATATTGTCTTCTTCACTCGCAAAAGGTGCAATTAGAATGTCTAGAAAAAAGACAATTGTAAAAAAGTTAGATTCTATACAAAGTTTTGGTGCTATGAATATTCTTTGTACTGATAAAACAGGAACATTAACAAAAGATGAAATAGTTCTTCAAAAATATTTAGATATAAATGGAAATGAAGATTATAGTGTATTAAAACATGCATATTTAAACGCTTATTTTCAAACAGGTTTAAAAGGAAATATAGATAAAGCAATTATTGATAAGGCAAATGAAATGAATTTAAAAGATATTGAAAATAAATATACTAAAATTGATGAAATTCCATTTGATTTTTCTAGACGATGTCTTTCAGTTGTTGTTTCAGATGGAAAAAAAACACAACTAATTACAAAAGGAGCTGTAGAAGAAATTTTATCTATTTGTACTTTAGCCAATGATAAAGGTAACATTATCCCTATTAATTCTAAAATTAAGGAGGCTATACAAAACTTTACAAAAAAACTTAATAAAGAAGGTTTACGTATTATTGCAGTTTGCCAAAAAAATGATGTTGTAGGAGTTAATGAGTTCGGAATTAAAGATGAATCAAATATGGTTTTAATGGGATTTATCGGTTTTCTAGATCCACCTAAAGAAAGTGCTAAAATTGCAATTGATAATTTAAATAAAAAAGGAATTCGTGTAATTGTATTAACTGGAGATAATGAAGATGTTACCAAATGTATTTGCCAAAAAGTAGGTATAAATTCTTCAAAAATCATTTCAGGTATTCAAGTAAATCGCTCAAGTGATGCCACACTCTTACGTCTTCTTTATGATACAAATATTTTTGTAAAACTTAGCCCTATTGAAAAAGCAAGAATTGTCAGATTACTAAAAGATGCTGGAAATGTCGTAGGTTATATGGGAGATGGTATAAATGATAGTCCTTCTCTTACAAATGCTGATGTTGGAATTAGTGTTGATACTGCTGTAGACATTGCAAAAGAAACCTCTGATATAATTATTCTTGAAAAAGATTTAAATGTATTGTTAGATGGTGCTATTGAGGGTAGAAAAACATTTGCCAATCTTTTAAAATATATTAAAATGGCTGTTAGTTTTAATTTTGGCGAAGTATTATCTGTACTTATTGCAAGTATATTTCTTCCATTTTTACCTATTACACCTATACAATTGTTAATACAAAGTTTGTTATACGATTTTGGGCAATTATCCCTTCCTTTTGATAATGTAGATGGTGAATATATAACTCTTCCTAGAAAATGGAATTTAAAAGACTTACGAAATTTCATGTTCTTCATGGGACCAACTAGTTCTATATTTGATTTAATGGTATTTAGTTCTTTATGGTTTGGATTTGGGCTAAGACTCCCAGATAGTAGCCTTTTTCAAACTATTTGGTTTTGTTATGGTGTAGTATCTAACTTAATTGGACTTCATATTATAAGAACAGCAAAAACACCATTTATAAAAAGTAATGCTTCACTGCCTGTATATGCAACATCAATCATACTAAGTATTGTTGCATTAATTGTACCTTTTACGATTTTAGGTAAATGGATTGGTCTTGTTCCTTTTTCTCCAATTTATTTAGTAGTAATCATTGGTTTCCCTATTTTATATTGTTTTATTGCAAGTATTGTTAAGAGATTGTATATTAGGAAATATGGTGAATGGATATAAAATATATAAAACTCCCCAGCAGACATATTTCTGCTGGGGATAAAACTATCTGGGGATAAAACTATTTAATTTTTAAGTTTCCTTTTTCACCATTCAATTCTAAGGAGATGTTTATGTTCTTAGTATCTTCCTCCACTGCTTTAAGGGCATCCTCAAAATAATCTCTATCATGAGTTTTATACAATTCAATGTCAGCCTCATTATCAATTATTACACCTTTTTTGAAATCAAAGTACAGTGGTATAACCTTTTTGTGATTGTCATCTTTATACTTGACGGCTAAATCTGCAATTTTACGTGCAATTTCTCTTCCCTCTGCCTTGATTCTATAGGCTTTTACTTCTTGTCTTTCTCTGTCAATTACCTCCTTCTCTTTTTCTATCCGTTCCATTTCGTCTTCAATGATTTTACTGAAACGTATAGAATCTTGCTCAACACTTGAACTACTTTTTTCTTGTTCTTTCATTAGTCTTCTCCTTTTTGTTTTTTATGCGTTCCTTATTGGATTTTGCATATACTAATTATCATAAAACTAAATTGGAGCTATGTCAAGTTTTTTGATACTTTTTTTTCAGTTGATTTATCAATTTTTTCATCTGGTGTGATGATTTTACTTAGGTGGAGCGATATTCTTACAAGTTACGAACTCTCTTGTTCTCTTTCTAAATTATGAATTTATTATACATAATTTGTTATTAAATTGCAATCAAAATAAGAAATTTTTATTCTATTGAAATTTATTCGATTTATCTCTTTTTAATATATCATATCTAAATATTGCAATCAAAGTAGAAATAAATACGAAAGCAGATGAAATCGAAGCTGTATATGCATTTATTATTAAATCATATATTGTCCATAGTAAAGATTGTGCAAGATTTAGCTTTCTTATTGTTTTCATATTTTTACAAGCAACTATCAATGCATAAGTTATTCCACAAGCAATTGCCATAAGGCTATATATATTGTTATATGTAAATATTCCTCCTATTAATGTTACTACGATAAATACAACTGTTAAATATTTTGGTACATTTAAATCTTTTTTGGTATATACATAAGCTACTACTGTAATAACTAATCCTATAACTTGAGTTATCGTTCCCGAATATGCATTTAATACTAAAAAATTAACTCCATATAATACTTTAACAAGTATATTTAAAATTAGATATAGTTTCTTTTTATCTTTTACTTGTATTGCTCAAATCATTATTATAGAAGCAATTAACCCTATTATTTGTGCAAATATTGCCATATCATTATTCTCCAATACATAAATTTTCTAATATTTTATCTAATATTTTAATAGTTTCTTGATAATCTTTGGCTATAAACACTTGATTAGGTGCTAAAATTCTATAAAAATTATTTACTTCTTCTGAAAGACCTACTAATATTATTTTCTTTTTTGGCTTTATTGCAAGGCTTATTTCTGATGATGTTCCTGCTGATATACCACATGCTACAATAATATCGCTTGTTAAGATTTCTATATAGTTTCTTCCTGATTTCATTGTTGTAATAATTGGTATGTCTACATATTCTGAAAATTCTGTTTTGTCATCTGTAGGCATTATTCCTAGAGTTAATCCTCCTTGCTCTTTAGCCCCTTTCAAAGCCTCATTCATAACCCCATATTTTAATCCACCTGTTAAAGTTATATAACCCTTTTCTGCACAATATTTTCCTAATTCATAGCTATTTACTAAATCTTGTTCACTTGCTTTTGTTGCTCCCATTATTCCTATTATCTTCTTCATAGATTCCTCCTATAATTAATTTCTACACTAAGGAAAGTTTATTTCTAATTGATGTATTATATCATCTCTTAAAGCACAACGTTTATTTTTAGTTTTAAAAATTTCAAAACATTGATTACAGTTAATGCATATACTTTCTTCACCATTTTTTAATTTTTGAATAAAATTTTCGTCTGCTATAAATGGACGACTCATAGAAATAAAATCAATACCTCTTTCTAATGCATCATTCATCTGATTTATATTTCTAAAACCTCCAACCAAAATTATTGGAATATCTATTTCTTTTCTCATTTTTAGTGCATTATCTAAAAAATATGGAGTAGGTTGATTGAACTTTTTAAAATTAGTTCCACTCATTTCTATAACATCTATTCCATCTCTTTCTAGCCATTTACATACTTGAATTTGTTGGTTAATAAATTCTTTATCTTCTCCTTTTGATATTGTATCAATTTTAGCAGTAATCAAAAAATTATCTTCAATAGTTTTATTAAGTTTCATTAGGATTTCATGAATAATTCTATAACGATTATTAATATTTCCACCATAACTGTCTGTACGTTTATTATAATATGGATCTAAAAATTCACTTAGTAAATATCCATGAGCCATATGTAATTGTACTCCGTCAAATCCTACTTTTTGCAGGAATTCTATTGTTGTTACATGATTTATTATGCATTGATCAATATCCTTTTTTGAAAAAGCTACAGTATCTCCTAAGCCACTTGGTGTTTTGCTAATTTGTCCCTCCATTTTGCTTCCATGATGACCAGGATATGAAATTTGAGCAATAATTTTCGAATCATATTTATGTACTATGTCAGTTAATAACCTTAATTTATCTGTATTTCTACTATCATTGACACAAATATGAGTAGTATCTGCTCTCTGATTTTTATCAATAGCCATATGTGAAGTAATTATTAATCCTATTCCACTCTTTGCTAAATCATTGTAAACTTTAAGATAGTCATCTGTTATACAACCATCTAACGTTCCTAAATGCTCATTAGTTGCAGAACGTACAATTCTATTACTTAGTTCTATATTTTTTATCTTTGCTTTTTGCCATATATAATTTTTATCTTTCATGTTTAACCCTTTCTGCATTTTATATTAGCATAACATAGGTGTTTTTGCAACAAAATATTTTTCTAGCTATTCATCAATTACTATCAATTATATTCAATTTCATAAATTAATAATCTTTCCTATAATTTCCATATCTTCTATTTTATTAATTCCAAAACATTTCTTGCCTAAGTCTTTTATCGAAGCTCCTAAATGATACATTTCTTTATTGTCTATTACAATAAATCTGTCATGAAATTTATTTGTTTTAGCAACTTTTAGGACAGGATATTCTTTATTGAATTTTTTAACATCTATATTTTCAATATTACTTTTGTCAGATGTTAGAATAACAACTTCTACATTGTTCTTCTTTTTAGCTAACATTTTTAAAACACTATCATCAATATAATTGTCTATAATTAAGATTTTTTTATTTGCTTTTTTAATAATATCTGTTATTATGCTATATGCATCATATATTTGACCATCAAAAAATATTCTTTGTTTGATATTTTCTTCCAGTTGAAGTTGATTAAAGACTTCGTCAAATTTTTTATCATGTTCTAATAATTTATGTTCTACACTAGTCAGTCTTTCAAATACTTGTCCATTAATCATTAAAAACTTTCGCATTTCAATAAATGCTTTCATAATATTTACACTAACACTTACTGCGATATCACTTTTTAACAAAGCTGATAACATTGCTATACCTTGTTCAGTAAATACATAAGGTATATATTTTCTATGTTGTCCTCTTCCATTTTCGTTTAAGGTGACAAATTGGCACCTTAAAGATTCAAATTCATTTTCATTCAATTGAAAACAAAATTCTTCTGGAAATCGCTCTATATTTCTTTTTACCACACGATTTATATATTTAGTCTCACAATGGTATATATTTGCCACATCACTATCTAGCATAACCTGTTTACCTCTTATTGTGTATATTAAGTTTTTTATATCTTCGATAGTCAATTCATTTTGAATTGCCAATTTATTTTCTTCCATGATTTCATATCCTTTTCTTACTCTATACATTCTAAAACATTTGTTCTTCAATGTCAAGACTTTTACAATTTTTAATATTAAAATTTATACTATTGAAAAGATACAATGCAACTTTATTTTGCTGTGCTGAATCCATTTCCATAATTTTAGAGGAAACAAAAATTGTATAAGGATAGTTTGCAAAGTTAACAGTAGTAGTTCTGTATTCTATATTAATTCCTTTTAGCAAGTTATCAAAATATTTATACATTTCTTTTTTATCATATTCTAAATTAGTATGACTGTAATTATCACACATACATATTGCTAATCTTAATTTATTTTCTACATCCATATCTTTTATTATATCTATTACATAATTTAATTTTTCATCATTCATATTTTTTAGTTCCTTTCAATTTTTACTTTTTGGGGTATGGAGTGTAAAACCCATATTGAAATTTGTGCGAGAGTACAAATTCATTGCTTGCTGGGACACAAATTTTGCATTTGGCGTATACACAAATGCAGTGCTTGCTGGGACAAGGATTTGCAAATTCCAAAATATTGCATTTTTTCTTGTGCCATTTTTGACTTCATTTTTATAAAAATTCTGATGGGATCCTTGGTATTAATGTTAAGTAATCTACTATATTTTCGTTTTCAATATAAGGACAATTTATAATTCCACCATCATAAAAGTTTTGTTTTAGTAGTTCATTATATATTACTAAAGTAGCATTATCGTACTCGTTATTTGCAATTTTTGTATTAGAAAACACAAAATAATCTTCTTGTAATTTTTCTAATTCTTGTTTGTTAATTGCTTCTTTATAATGAAATCCAACATTATTATTTTTCAGTATTTCATATAAATAATTGATGTAGTCTGTACTACTTTTTGATATAAATTCTTCTGTGAATTTTATATTTGTTATTTCAATATTGTAGTTTTTATCTCTTTTAATTTCGATGCAATCTATTAACCTTTTAATCAATTCTTTCTTTGATTTTCTATTTAAACTCTTAAAAATAAATGAAAAACTTAATTTGTTTTTGAAAATAAATTCATCGTTTTCGGTAGAATAATCTAATTTTTTTAATAGTTCTATTGTATATTCTTTAAAGTCATTATTAGGATCAATTGCTTTCTTTTCTTATTTAAGTTTTCTATTTCTTTCTTGATACTATCATTTTTATTGTTAATAGTTTCAACATTTAAAGTAGAATCTAAATATAAATCTACTAATTTTTTCTCTTGCATTTTTAGCTTGTCAATAGCTTTTTCTATATATCTAATATCCTTTGTTTTGGTTGAATTACATACTATAATTTCATTATCTATATCATACATATACCTTGTTAATTCATTTAAAACTCTCGACAATTTTTCCTCAATTTTATCTGAACTATAATGTATTCCTTTTGATTTACAATTAGGATTTTTACAAGTTAAATGATAATATACTTTTTCTTTTGGTGTTCCACTATACTTAAAAGAGTTAGTAGAAGATAAAATCTTGCTACAAGTAGGACATCTCACAATACCAGTAAATAAGTGAATATGCTCTCCATAATTTGAATGCTTATTTCTTTCTAAAACTTTCCTTGTAATATTCCATGTTTCCATATCTATAATTGGCTCGCAATAGTTTTCGACTCTTAATATATCTTGTGGTTTTCTACAATATTTACCATATTCAAATATGCCAATATAAATAGACTTAGTTAGTATTTTGTAAACTCTATCACTTGTCCATTTACCTTGTTTTAGATAAGAATTGTTATCTCTCATAGTTGTTGCAATGCTTCTTGTAGAATTTCCCTGCTTACATAGTTCAAATATTTCTTTAACTACTTGTGCTTCAATAGGCTCTATTTCTAAATGACCTGTTTCACTATTTCTAATATAGCCATAAGGTGCTTTAGCTGGGTGCACCTTTTCAAGAGCCATTTCTTCCATAGCACGTTTGGTTCTTGCTCCAATTTCTTTTCGTTCTCTTTGCCCAAATACTAAATTCATTCCAAATATCATTTCACCATTAGCAGTAGACACATCATAAGGTTTTAATATTAACTCTATTTTGACATCATGTTCCTCACAATAGTTTAAAAGCCAAAAACCGTCATAATTATTTCTTGTTAATCTATCTACTTTGATAGCAACTATTACTTCGATTTTGTGCGATTTGATATCTTTTAGTAATCTTTGCATTTCTGGTCTCATTAAGTCTTTTCCAGAATGCCCTGCATCATTGTATACATCTACAATATCATAATTGTTTTTCTCACAATATTCTTTTATCATTCGTAGTTGTGAATCAATAGAATAGCCATTATCTCTTTGGTCATCTGTTGATACTCTTACATAAACTCCACATCTCATAAAATTACCTCCTACTTTACCTGTGAATTTTTTAAGGTTTTGTATACCAAAATTTTAAAAAAACTTAAAAAAATTTTATCCTTCTATATGTTTGCTCAGAAAAGTACGTTTTCGCACCCCTAATTTAGGAAAAAAACTTAAATTTTTAATTTTATGAGAATTTGTTTTATTTCTTTAAGATTATACTTTTGTTTATGTTCTTTAATATAGAATGGCTTATTAGCTATCTCGTTTACTTTATATTCATAAATAGTAAGAGTGATAGGGTATATAATTAAATATTCAGTTGGTTCAATGAATTGCAGATTAGTAATCTTTAAATGCTTAATTTTGCCATTCTTAACTGTATAGTTATAACCTTTAATAATTTCTAGTATTTCATCATTTGCCTTTATTTCTTGTATTACTTCAAACTCAAACATAAAAAATGCCCTCCTTTCTGGAAAGAGAACATTTTGATATTTTTATGAAGTTCAATTCATCTTTTCTAAAAATGAAAAAACTTACGAAACGCTTTAAAGTTCGTAAGTTGCTATAAATTGGAGCTACTAGACGGAATCGAACCGTCGACCTGCAGGTTACGAATCTGTTACTCTACCAACTGAGCTATAGTAGCATTTGATTTATATTGTAACATAGTTTAAATATTTTTTCTATACATTATTAAAATTTTTTCAAATTTTGTCTAATAGTTAATTAAATTATTTGTTAAAAAATACTGCTTTTTATTTTTCAATATGTTATTCTCTTAACATATTGAAAATACAAATTAAGTTTAAATCATAATAATGAGATTTTATTCATATACGTTGAATAAAATACTGAAAAATTATTATACAAATTTTAGCAAATACAAATAAAATAAATACTACTTTGGAAGAACATTCTAAAATATTATAAGAGCATACCAATATATTGCAAGAACACTCTAATAAATTTATAGAATTAGAAAATCATATTAATAGAGTTGAAACTGAACATGAGAAAGATTACATAGTATAAAAACATTGTTACCAGAATGGAAATTTAGTATGGTGAAAAAACTAGATTTTATAAAAGGGAATTATTGTCTGCCCAATAGCTCCCTCCCATACAAAATATTATTTTTTAATTGTTATTTTTAATATCCTTAATTTAAACACAATTTTTTATATTTCTTTAAATCATATATTCTATTATTCTAATACTGTTCCTACTTCTAATTTATTACCCCTTAGAAAGTCGTCTATTGCCATTTTTTTTGAATTTTCTCCTTGTATTTCTAGAACAGCTATTATTCCATCAATTGTTTTAATATATAACCCTTGTTTATCATTTGCAATTAAAATTTGTCCTGGCAATTCATCCTTTACTCCACTTTGAATATCCTCTATAATTCTAATTTTCCATAATTTTATCTTTTTATCATTATATATTGTATATGCTCCCATAATTGGATTTAAACTTCTTACAAGATTCTTAATTTCTTTTCCTGTTTTTTCTTTCCAATTAATTTTAGCCATTTCTTTTGAGAGCATTGGAGCCAGCGTATATTCTTCTCCTTGTGGTTTTCTTATTACAGTTTTCTCCTCAATTTGCTTTATTGTGCTCACTAAAAGTTCTCCACCTATTTTTGATAATCTATCCCATAACTCTCCTGTTGTTTCTTCTTCTCCTATTTGTACTGTTTTACTTAAAATTATATCACCTGTATCCATTCCTATATCCATATACATGGTAGTAATCCCTGTTAAAGTATCTCCATTTAAAACAGCCCATTGAATTGGAGCTGCTCCTCTATATTTTGGAAGTAATGAGGCATGTACATTAATACATCCATATTGTGGAATTTCTAAAATTTCCTTTGGCAACATTTTTCCATATGCTACTACACAAATAAGGTCTGGTTGTAATTCCTTTATTTGCTCTATAAACTCTATATTATTTTTTATAGTTATAGGTTGATATACTTGCAAATTATGTTCTATTGCAAATTCTTTTATTGGACTACAAATCATTTTCATTCCTCTACCCTTTGGCTTATCTGGTTTTGTTACTACTGCTAAAATGTTGTACCCTGCATTATAAATTGCCTTTAATGAATCTCTTGCAAAATCTGGTGTTCCCATAAACACTATATTTAACATACTTTTCTACCTCCTTTTATTGAAATATATTGTAAATAAATGCTCCTTTACTTAAGTTTGGTATCACTGTAAAGCATGACTGGGCGCTATTATTTTTCCTCTGGTGCTATATATTCAAGAGTTCCTGGTAATATTTTATCTATAAAAACTTCCCCATTTAAATGATCTATTTCATGCGCTATCGCTTGTGCAAGAAGCCCTCTTCCTTTTATTTCTATTTTTTCTCCATTTTCATCTAATCCTCTAACTACAATTTCCTCTGGTCTTACTACTTTTGCAAATTTATTTGGAAAGCTCAAACATCCCTCTTCTACTGTTTGTGCCCCTTTTTGCTTTATTATTTCTGGATTTATTAATATAAGTGGCTCATCTTTTTCATAATCTATATGAATTACTAAAACTTGTTTTAATATTCCGACTTGTACTGCTGCAAGACCTACTCCATTAAATTTATGCATAGTTTCTAACATATCTTGTATTAATACTTGTATTTTATCATCAATCTCTTCTACTGGTCTTGATACCTTTTTTAATATTTCGTCTCCTTCTTCCCTTATTGTTCTAATCGCCATTTTTATAATCCTTCCTTTCTTTAAGGACTAAGTTTCATTGAAAATATTACTACCAAATTATTTCCAATTCTTTCCCCTTTTTATATATCTTTTACATCATATTTGTTGGATTTACATCCACAACAATTCTTGCTTTTGTATTATAAATGTATATTTGTTGTAATACATCATTAATTACATTAATCATTTCATTATCAAATTTTCCTTTAATAATAATTCTCCAACGATATTTGTTTTTTATTTTATCTATCGGTGCTGGTCTTGGTTTATATAAGTTTATCTCTTTTGCATTTTGAATCTTTTTAAAAAAAACTGAATATATTTTATTTGCAACATTTTCTACTATTCTTTCATCATTTGCACTAATTCCAAATAATATTATATCGCAAAATGGTGGATATTTCAATTGTTTTCTTAGACTAATCTCTGTAGGGTAAAAAACATCATAATTTTGTGCCTTTGCACACTCTATACTAAAGTTATCTGGATTATATGTTTGTATAACCACATTTCCTTGCAAGTTCTCTCTTCCTGCTCTTCCTGCTACTTGTGTTAATATTTGAAATGTTTTTTCATTTGCCCTATAATCCTCCATATTTAAACTACTATCTGCTGCAATAACTCCTACTAATGTTACATTTGGAAAATGATGCCCCTTCACTACCATTTGCGTTCCTATTAAAATATCTATATTTTCATTTTTAAATTTATTTAATATTTCTTCATGTGAATTCTTCTTTGTTACTGTATCTATATCCATTCTTATAGTACTAGCTTGTGGGAACATTTGATTAATTTGCTCTTCTAGTTTTTGTGTTCCAGCACCAAAATATTTTACCTTTTTACTATTGCACTCTGGGCAAACAGTTACATTTGCTTGTTCATAGCCACAATAATGACATTTTAACCTGTTTTCTTTCCTATGATATGTTAATGTTATATTACAATTTTTACATTTAACAGTATACCCACAATCTCTACACATAATAAAAGTTGAAAATCCACGCCTATTTAAAAACAGAATTGTTTGTCTTTTTTCTTCTAAATTCTTTTTAATATAATCATATAGTTTCATACTTATCATTGTTTTATTTCCATTTGCTAATTCTTCTCTTAAATCTATTATGTCTACATCTGGAAGTTTAGAAGCATTTGCTCTTTTAGTTAGTGTTAATAGTTCTATTTCACCGCTTTTTGCTTTATAAAAAGTAGTAATATCAGGCGTAGCACTTCCTAATATTAGAGGTATTTTATTCTTATACGCCAAATATTTAGATACTTCTTTTGCACTATACCTAGGTAGCATTTCAGATTTATATGAATCATCATGTTCTTCATCAATAATTACTAATCCTAACTTTTCTACTGGTGCAAATATAGCTGACCTAGCACCAATTATAATAGTTGCATCATTTTTTTTTATCCTTTGCCACTGGTCATATCTTTCCCCTACAGATAATTTACTATGTAATACTGCAATTTTATCTTGTCCAAATCTTGCAATAAATCTATCTACCATTTGTGGAGTTAGGGAGATTTCTGGCACTAGCATAATGCTTGATTTTCCTTTTTCTAATGTTTTTCGTATTAACTGTAAATATATCTCTGTTTTTCCGTGAACCTGTAACACCATAAATTAAAAATTCTTTAAATTCATTGTTATTCATACAATTTACTATTCTTTCATATGCTACCTTTTGTTCATTTGTTAATATTAAATCTTCATCTTGCTTTATATTTTTACTAATAAATGGATTTCTTTCAACCTGTTTTTCTATAATTTCTATATAGCCGTTTTTTTCTAATGTATTTATAATAGCTCTTGAAACATCACAAAATGCTTCTAAATCCGTTGTTAAAACCCCATCATTTTCTTTTAAAAACTCCAATATTCTTATTTGTTTATCTGACTTAATCTTCTTAGTTTCAATGCAAAAATCAATTTCTTCTACATCTTTTTTTAAATACACAAAATTCAAATTTTTCTCTTTAACTCTGTTATCTAATACTTTCGTTGTAGTTCCTGGCGGTAGCATCATTTTAATAGAGTCTGATACATTACAAAAATAACGCCTTGCCATCCATTTTGCAAGTTCAATTTGTTCTTCTTTTAAGCAAAAACCCTCTTGAATACCACAGATATCTTTTACTTGATACTCAGATTTTTCCTTAAATCCTATAATAAAGCCTTCTTCTAGTCTTTTGGAATTGCCAAATGGAACAAGCACCCTTAAGCCAAGCTTAATAGTACCAGCAAACTCTGCTGGTACATTATAATCAAATGTCTTATTCAAATTTTTAACTGTACTATTTATTATAACCTCGGCTACCATTTTATCTTCTCCACTTTTTATATAGTATATCAAATAAAAAATAGTTTAACAAGATTTTATAATAGAATTTTACTCAAAATATTTTTTTTATTTATGATATCACCCAATTTTACATTTTTATTGAAATTTTAAGATTAAATTTACCCAAACTTACTATTAAATTATAATAATTTTTAAATTTTTCTTGCATAAACATATGTTTGTATGGTATACTATCTTTTAGAACGTTTATTCGTGGAGATGAGTTTATGGATATGTTAGATAAATTAAATATACTTGCAGATTCTGCAAAATATGATGTTTCTTGTAGTTCTAGTGGAAGTAAGCGTCATAATAATAATGGTATTGGTAATGCTAAAGTTTCCGGTATTTGCCACAGCTGGGCTAGTGACCGGCAGATGCATTTCTTTACTTAAAATTTTAATGACAAATGCATGCATTTATGATTGTAAATATTGTATAAATCGCTGTTCTAATTCTGTGCCAAGAGCGACTTTTACACCAATAGAAGTTGCAAACCTTACAATTGAATTTTATAAAAGAAATTATATTGAAGGGTTGTTTTTAAGTTCTGCTGTTATAAAGTCTCCAGATTATACAATGGAGCAATTATATAAGGCTATTTCTATATTACGAAATGAATATAACTTTAATGGATATATTCATGCAAAAGCAATTCCTGGAGCAAGCCAAGAACTAATAAATAAATTAGGGAATTTAGTAGACCGTATGAGCATTAATATTGAACTTCCATCTAATGATAGTTTGAAATTATTAGCTCCACAAAAAGAAAAATCAAATATCTTTACACCTATGAAACATATTTCTACTAATATTGCAATTTCAGAAAAAGAAAAATCACATTATGCAAAACGTTTTGTACCTGCACGGTCAAACAACACAAGTTATGATTGGTGCAAGTCCTGAAACTGATTTAAAAATACTTCGCCTATCAGAAGGACTATATAAAAATTATTCTTTAAAAAGAGTGTATTATTCTGCATATGTATCAGTTAATAAAGACTCCAACTTGCCTACTTTAGAAACACCTCCTCTACTTCGTGAAAATAGGCTTTATCAGGCAGATTGGCTACTAAGGTTTTATGGTTTTAAAGCAGAAGAACTATTAGATGAAACCCACCCTAATTTTAATAATTTATTAGATCCAAAATGTGAATGGGCTTTAAGACACCTAGAATTTTTTCCTATTGATGTAAACACAGCAGATTTTTACACTTTACTTCGAATTCCTGGAATAGGTGTTTTATCTGCAAAACGTATTATTCGTGCAAGAAGAAGTTTCAACCTGAATTTTGATAATTTAAAGGGACTAGGAGTTGTTCTTAAACGTGCTATTTATTTTATTACATGTAATCGGAAAATATTTTACAACTGCTAATCATCTAAACTCTGCTTTTATTGAAACTAATTTACTATACCAAGAAAGAAGAAGTCTCCCTGTATTTTTGGAAGCAAAACAATTATCTTTATTTGATACACTAAAACCTACAAAAGGAGATGCTATAAAATGTATAAGTGGGAATTTATAGATACTGCATACATCTATGATGGGTCTTTTAATGGGCTGCTTACCATTGTTTTTGATAGTTATGTTTCTAAAACCATACCAAAAAGAATTATTAGTAATGAATTTGAAATGGATTTATTTTGTAGATATATTGAAGCAAAAAATGATGAAGAAAAAGCAAATAGAATTTATAATGGAGTAGTAAAAAACATATCTTTTCATGCATTATATACTGCATACCATGTATTTTTATCCAACTTGCATGATAAGGAAATATATATTGTAAAATATTTATTACTAGGCTTTCAAATAGGAAATAAGTTAGACCATTTGTTAACAAATACAACTGTATTAAAATTGGAGAAAACAAGTAAGCGTGTTTTTGGAGAATTTCATAGGTTGTGTGGGCTAGTTAGATTTATGAAATTGTCTAATGGAATGTTTTATGCTAAAATTCACCCAGATAATAATATAATAGAATTATTAGGACACCATTTTATTAAAAGACTACCAAATGAAAATTTTATTATACATGACAAAAATAGAAACATTGCTCTTTTGTATAACAAAAAAGATTATCTTATAATAGAAGCAGATAAACTAGCAATTACATCTTTACCAGAAGAAGAACTCTACTATCAAAATTTATGGAAAACCTTTTATAATTCTATTGGCATTAAAGAAAGAAAAAATTCCAAATTACGAATGCAATTTATGCCTAAAAAATATTGGCAAGATTTAGTTGAAGATTTGTAAAAAATGTAGTGCTACTATACTCGACTTTAAAATTTCTCGTTTCTACATAAAAAATAAACTTTATGTTATATAACAACTATGGGCATGTCATGCCCCTATATCTGAATAAAATAATTATATATATTCATTATATCTTTTTCGTCTTTAAACCTATGTTCCATTGGACACATCCCTGTTCTATCGTTATTTATTATATATTCTACCATTTTGTTATATTCATATTCTATCCCATTTTCTTCTAAAACAGGTATTGCAAATTTGCTTATTACATCTGCATATATTTTACTTACACCTGCAACTGTAAGAAGACTTCCTGCTACTTTTCCTATTACCTTATCTGCAATCACTGCACCTTGCATAGCAGTTTTGTCTTCTTTTATTATGGCTACAATATCTTCTACACGCCTATGGTAATATTTTTTGCAATCTCCATTTTTAAATAATACTACTAAACTTGCATTATCATTGTATAATTTTTCTTTTACAGTTTCTAAATTATTCATTTTTTAGTTGTAACCTTTCATTAATTATTTTTGCAGTTACTGGTATACATAGTAATTGTATTATAATTCCTGGTAAACCCATTTTTATACTTTCTATAACAGATATTCCATATGTAGGTAAACCTATTATATTTATAGCAAATGATACTACTCCTATATAAACTATTCTTCCTAACACTATTGCTAATATTAGTGATACATATGAACTTAATTTTTTATTAAATATTTCAAGCAAAATAGCATAAATTAATAATTCTATTAACATATATGGTAATCTTATAAGACTTGGCATTCCTGTTAATAAATAACTAAATATTATAGAACTTCCTGCAACAATACTAGCACTTGTAATTCCAAATGTTAATACTGCAAGTAATACTGTTATGTGCATTGGTAAAAATATTGCACCACTTGTTTGCCCTGCAAGTACATGGAATATTCTTGGAAGTACCATTCCTATTCCTGATAATAAAATTGTTCCTATTATATATTTTGCCTTTGTTGCCGATAATATTTGTAACAAATAATTACTTTTCTCTAATACTTTTTCTTTCATCGCAAGCTCCTCCTCTTTTTAATTTATTGTCAAATGTTATTTAAAAATTAACTACTTATGTGGCTAATTTGCTATCATAATTGCAAAAGTAAAGCTCCCTTTACTTAAGTGAACCATCGTACATAAGCACAACTGGTGGATTTTTAAAAACTAATTTATATAGAAAATTTCCTAGTGAACTATATTATAATTCTATTAATTCATAATCTTTTAGCCCAACGCCTAATTCTACAGCCATATCTATTGTATGTGTTCCATGTCTTGATTCAACTCTTTCTAAAAAATGCGCTTTTCCCTCATCATTTGAGTTTTTAACTAAATCTATACAAGCCTGATCTATTGCAACAGGATCTAAACTTGCTAAAATTCCTATGTCTTCCATACAAGGATTCTCTGCTACTGAACAACAATCACAATCCACACTCATATTACACATGATATTTATAAAAGCAATATTATTTTTAAAATAATTTACTACAGAATATGCACTATCTGCCATTGCTTCTAAAAATTCATCTTGTTTTGCAATATTATCCCATAATGTCTTTTGATCTTTTGTTTTTCCAGCAGAATGTATCCATGATTTACCTTCAGATGATGCCACCCCAATTGATAGTTGTTTTAAGGCTCCCCCATATCCACCCATAGGATGTCCTTTAAAATGTGATACTACAAGCATTGAATCATAATTATCTATGTTTTTTCCTACATAGTTTTTATTAATTACTTTTCCATTTGGAATTTCTAAAACCTTGTCATCTCCATCACCATCTAAAATATCTACATTAAAATATTTACTCCATCCATGCTTTTCCATTAATTTTTTGTGTTTTATAGTTTCATTTCTTTCTCCCTCATACGCTGTATTACATTCTACTATTGTTCCATTTACATGTTCTACTATTCTCTTCATAAATTCTGGGCGAAGATAATTTTGATTTCCTTCTTCTCCTGAATGTACTTTAACTGCAACCTTTCCTAATAATTTAATTCCTAATGACTCATATATTTTTACTACATTTTCTGGAGTTATTTCTTTTGAAAAATATACTTTTGATTTTTCCATTTTTATCCACCTTTCGTTAATTTTACTATAGATTATCACTTAAAATTAGATTCAAGTCAATAGTTTTTTTATATTACCCATATTGATATTTCTTCTTATTCACTTTCAAAAACACCATACTAACAACTAACGCAAATATTTCCGCAAATACTACTGCAAGCCATATTCCATCTATCCCTAGTATTAGTGGAAGTAAGAATATCATTGCTACTTGGAATACTAGTGTTCTTAAAAATGAAATTGTAGCTGAAACTATTCCATTGTTTAGTGCTGTAAAGAACGATGATGTATATATGTTAAATCCACTAATAATAAATGAAAGTGAAAATAATCTTATCGCTCTTGTTGTCATTTCAAGTAATGTTTCATCATATCCTACAAATATAGAGGCAAGTAGTCTTGAAGAAAGTTCTGCAATTATTGTCATAACAACTGATGTTATAGCAATTAACTTAAAACTTTTGTTTAATAAGCTTTTTAATTCATCACGATTTCCTGCTCCATAATTATATCCTATAATTGGTGCTGTTCCTATTGCATATCCTAAATATGTTCCAACAAATATAAAACCAACATACATAATAATTCCATATGCTACAACTCCATCTGAACCAATGTATTTCATAAGTTGCATATTATATAACATATTAACCAGTGACATAGACAAGTTTGTTAACATTTCTGATGAACCATTAGCACAAGATTGTAAAATTGCTTTTAATTCAAATTTTGTCTTTACTAATCTTAAAGCACTACATTTTTTACTAATAAAATATATTAATGGTATAATACACCCTATTAATTGGCTTATTCCTGTTGCAAGTGCTGCTCCAAATACGCCCATATTAAATACATAAATAAACAAGAAATCTAAAAACATATTTGTCACGCCTATAATAATCGAAACAATTAATCCAAAAGTAGGTCTTTCTGCAACAATTAGAAAACTCTGAAAGCTATTTTGTAATATAAAAGGCACTAAAAACATAATTAATACTCTTCCATAAGTCACGCAATCTTCAAGCATATTTTCATCTGCTCCTAATAAAACAGATGCTGGTCTTACTAATGTTACTCCAAGAATAGTTAGAATAATTCCACTTATCATTAATAAATATATAAGCATTGAGAAATATTCATTTGCTTTTTTTCTATCTCCCTCGCCTATAGTTTTTGAAACTAACGCACTACCTCCTGTTCCAATCATAAAACCAATTGAGCCTATAATCATTATTGCTGGCATTATTAAGTTTACTGCTGCAAATGCATCTGACCCCACACAGTTTGATACAAATATTCCATCTACTACTCCATATATTGATGTAAATATCATCATAATAATTGTTGGTATTGTAAATTTTATCAATTTTTTATATGTAAAATGTTCTGATAATTGTATTGTCATTTCTACTCCTTCCTAAACCAATCATCTATATAATTTGCCAGTGAAGAAATTATTGTTTTTACCTCTATTCCAGATGTATTAATACATAGATTATAGTTGTTTTTATCTCCCCACTCTAGATTTGAAATTAGATTATGATAGTTTTTCCTATCTTTATCTATTTGGATAATTTTGTTTTTTACTTCTTTATCTGTTAATTTTTCATTTGTTTCTGCTTTATTACGGCAACGTTTTATTTTTGATTCCATATCTGCATATACAAATATATTCATAGGATTATAGTCATTTAATATAACATTTGCTCCTCTTCCTACAATAACTGCATCTCCATTTTTTGCAATTTCTTTTAGTATTTTGTTTTGTGTTACTAGTATTTCTGTTTGTTTACCTTGAAATGATAAGTACATAGAAAAAGATTTTGCAAACACATATGGTGTCATTCCTTTTTCGGAAATATCTTGAATATATTGTTCAGAAAAGCCTGTTTCCTCCGCAATCTTTGTTATAATTTCACGGTCATAATAATTAACCCCCAACTTTTCAGATAATCTTTTGCCAATTTCTCTACCTCCACTTCCAAATTCCCTACTAATTGTAATAATTTTGCTCATTGTAACTCCTTTTTATTATTTTTTATTTTTAGATAAATTTACAGTGTTTTCTATATTAACACAATTCCAAATATTTCGCAACAATTTTTTGGATTTTTCAAGTCAACCTTTTTCAATGCTATTTCATAAAATATTACAATTTTATAATATAATCAATTTAGTTTTTAATCCCCCAAATCAGCAAATCTGACTAGGGGGATTATTGTATTCATTCATGTAAGATGCATATTGTCTGCAAGTTATAATAATATTAAATAAAATTCGTAAATGTAATCTTCTCTTGTTTTGGCAAACTAATACCTGCTTTCTTTCCAGATTCTATACATTTTAGAAAATACGCCATATTTCTTCCAAGTATCCTCATAATTTGCATACCTTCTTCATCTTTTCTTACATCCTCTGGTGTTTGCCCATGTACCATGTTCCAATATCTTGATGAAATAATTGGCATTTGTGTAATTCCATAATATTTATTTAACCCATCATATGTTGCTGTTGTTCCTGCTCTTCTTGCCGATATAACACTAGCTACTGGTTTATATAAAAATATATTTCCTATTCCTACTTGAAATGGCAAATAAAATACTCTATCCATAAAGCCTTTCATGTTTCCTGTTATGCCAGCATAATGCACAGGAGAGCCAAATATAAAGCCATCTGCACTACTTGCTTTTTTTACAAACTCATTTACAACATCATTAAACACACACTGACCAATTTCTTTACATTTTTTACAAGCAATACAACCACCAACTGGCTTGTTTCCAATCCAAAAAATTTCTGTTTCAATTCCCTCTTCATTTAAAGTTTTAGAAACCTCTTCTAATGCAGTATATGTACACCCATTTTTATGAGGTCCTCCATTCACTAATAATACTTTCATTATATTTCCTCCTTATAGATTATACTATGTTGTTAGTTTAGTTATTATTATATTTTTTACTTTCTATATATAGCCTATATTTTACTCTAACCCAATATTTTTTATTTTATTATAAATTTTTAATGTATTTGTTTAATATTATCAAAAATTTATGGAAATTTAATCATATTAGTTATGGTAAATATCTTATCACAAAGAATGAGATTTTTTTGTTTTGACTTATATTTAAAAATGGAAGATTACTAAAATAATTTATTATTGGAAAGTATTTGCATTTAAGATTAGATATTTAAAAAATTATAGAAAAGCTGAATATATAATAATGTTTGCTTTAAGAAAACATATTGTTGAAACTAATAAACAATCTAAAAGAAGGTTTGAAGTACTTATAAAACAAATACTAGAAAAAATTTCTATTGATGAAAACTTAAAAAATACTGCCCATTTGAAATGGACAGAACCTATGAATAATTATAAGCATTCATTAGAAGAAATCATATTAAATGAATTAATTTTTTTTTTAATCAAGAAACAGGGCATCACCCTGTTTCTTGTCTGTGTTATTTGTTATTGTAAGCAAGGAATATATTGTTTTGCGACTTCAATTCCTTTCTCCATAGAAGTTGCATGAGAAGCCTCTATAAATATCTGAATAGTATTTTCATGTTCCATTAATTGCGATTCTAAAGAAACAATACCATCTCCATTAATTGAATATTTGTCATTGATATAAGATAAGATATTATCTATAAAATTGTTAGATTCCTTTTTGCAAGTAGACACAATATTAATGTGATTCTGATTTGCTAATCCATCATAGTTAGCTTGTTCTAAAAAATATGAACCAGCAATTATGTCTTTATCTACTTGATGATCACTAAACATTATGTCATAAATGCTAAACTCAAAATAATTCATTTTTTCTTTAAATAAGCTCTTATCCGCTACTACTGTTCCTTTTAAAGGTGCAGAAATTGTTACAATTGTTATTTTCCTATTTAACCATTGTGCCATGTTTGCAAAGCAAACACCACACTTTGAATGTCCGATAGCAACAATATTTTCTTCTTCATAATCCTTTAAGTTTTCATTAATGTAACTTGCAATCTCTTGTCCTGCTATACCAAGCCGTTCCTTCTGTTGCTCCACATCAAATGGATAATAAACATAGATCACTTGTGTATCTTGGTTGAATAGGTTGGTATTTTGCTTAAACATTAACGGATCACAATGTGTTATTATTCCTTCTTCATTGACACTTTCGGAATATCCTTCACCTAAAATTACCACATTTTGAGCATTTTGATTTTGTTCCAAAACTTGCAAAATTACATTGTCACTCCTATATAGAATTTCTCCTGCTTTATCCCCTTTCATAACAAAATTTTGCTTCATCACAATGTATCCTGCTAAAATAACTAATACAATTGCCATAATACTTACCACAAAAATAGACCGTTTAGAAATTTTCTTTTTGATCATTTTTATGTACCTCCTTGTATTTTATAACTAATTTTATCATATTTTACGTATATTTGCAACAAAGTAAGTATTTGCGTATGAGTTTTTATGTAGGTTTGTCAAACATATGTCACACTTTCTTAGAAATAACTAT
>CAQOYX010000013.1 GCA_948852375.1 uncultured Clostridia bacterium | reverse complement strand
TTCACAATTCTAAATGTTTGTAACATATTTTTTGATTGTAAAGTAATAGCTGTTATAACATTACATTATAATTTATTTACTAATTCTTTAAATCTTTCTCCTCTTTGCGCAAAATTTTTAAACAAATCAAAACTTGCACTTGCTGGTGAAAATAAAACTATTTGACCAGGTTTTGCAATCTCTTTTGCTTTTTTTACAATTCCGTGAAAATTCAGAACACATGTATATGTCTAATTTTTTATTTTGATTGTTTAATTCCTTAGTTACTGCATCATATATCTTTTTTGATGTCTCACCTATTAATATTAACCCCTTTACATTATCTACTATAGGTTTTGCTATTGGTTCATAATCTAAGTGCTTATCATATCCTCCTGCTATTAATATTATTTCTTCATTAAACGCATTTAGTCCTGCTATTGTTCTTGTTGGACTTGTTCCTATAGAATCATTATACCATTTTACATCATCTATTTGCCTTATAAATTCTAATCTATGTTCAACACCTTTAAATTCTTTAATTGCTTTTATCATCGTATCTGCATCTACAAGTGATTTTGTTGCTGCAATTGCTGCTGCAATATTTTCATAATTATGCATTCCTCGTAAATGCACATCACTTGTATTAATTATATGCTTTCTTAATCTATCTTCACATTCTTTTATAACATCATTATCTACTATAATTCCATTATCTAATTTCTCTTTACTGCTAAATAATACTACTTTGCCATTTGCTTCATTTTTACAATTTCTTGTAATTTCATTATCATAATTTAATACTACAATTCCTTTTTCATTTTGATTTTTAAATATATTTTTCTTTGCTTCAATATATTCTTCATATGAGCTATGAATATTTAAGTGATTTGGTGTTATATTTGTTATAACTGCTATATCTGGACTTATGTTCATATTCATTAATTGAAAGCTACTTAATTCTAATACTATAATATCTTCTGGTAGTATGTTTTCTAATTCTGTAAATAATGGTGTGCCTATATTTCCTCCTAAATATGCATTATATCCAGCTTCTTTTACAATTTCATAAATAAGGCTTGTTGTTGTAGTTTTTCCATCACTTCCTGTTATTCCTATTACTTTACATGGTGCCATTTCCATAAGCATTTCTATTTCTGAAGTAACTATTGCTCCTCTTTTTTCTTCTTCTATTAGTTCTCTTTTTGTTGGCATACAACTTGGTGAACGAAATATTAAATCAAAGCCTATAAGTTTTAAAAGACTGTTTTTTCCAAATGAAAATTCAAAAGTGTATTTTGTAATTTTATCAATTATGTCTTTGGGGATTTCTTCAATATTCCTATCATCAAATACTGTAACTTGTGCTTGTAACTTGTATAAGTAATCTAATAATGGGAGATTACTTACTCCTAAACCAATTATAGCTACTTTTCTATTTTTCAAATAGTTATTAAATTCTACTAATTTTTCATTAATATAACTCATTTTTCCTCCTCCATGACTTTTTTTAAGTTTCTTATTCATTTTTTATACCTTCCAGTCGTGATTCGCACTACATCTCCTGCAAGTATTAGGATCTCTATAATTTTTTTTAATTTATTTCTACTAAAATTAATTAATATTACCATTATATATCTTCAAAGATTCTATTTTTTCTAAAACTTTATCAGTTGCTTCTTCTACTGTTTTGCAGTCTGTTACATCTAATATTATTGTTTTATTATGTAATTCATAAAAACCTGCTTTTTCTTGCAAATCATCCCTTTTTATTATGTTTTTTCGTATTTCTTCTATATCCACTTCGCCTTTATATTGTATGCTTTTTCTTTTAATGCGTTCCTCTATGCTTGCTGTTATAAAGAGATGATAATCTGTATCTGGATATATTTTCATTATGCTTCTTCCTGCTATTATAACATTATAATTCTTTTTTAATTCACTAATTAAATTTTTCGCAAATTCAAATAAAGCTTTATTATCCGCTTTTCCTCCTACTTCAGACACAGCAAGTGAAGCTTCTTTTGATTGAAGTTCTTCTTCCTTAGCTAGAATTCCATCTATATAGAAATTTGTTTCACTATTTTCAATTTTTATTTCAATATTAAAAAAATCCATAATTTTTTTTATATCTACATTATTCATTTCATTTTTTAGATTTTCTAATTTTTCGCCATTTTTTATCATTGCATATACAATTGCTCTATATAAATTTCCACCATTTAGCAAAACTGCTTGTGGAATAAGTTTTGTAAGTCTTCTACATATAGATGTTTTTCCTGCTCCAACCAATCCTTCAATTCCAATTACTATATTATTCATAATTTACCAACACCTTTTAAAACATTTTTTAACATTATATCATAATTGAGATATATATGGCAAAATTTTATTAAAAATTTTATTTAATGAATATTTTTTCTATTTTGGTGAAAAATATTCTTGTAAATATGAAATGGAGGTGCTTTATAATGGCAAAGAATTCAAAAAACCAAAATAATAATCAAAACAAAAATAACCAAAGATTAGAAAATCAAAATAGAGAAGAAATGAATAATCAAAAACAAAATAATAAAAATAATAACTGTAAATAAGCAACTAAAAAAGGCGGACCCACGAAATAACTTCTCGGTCCGCCTTTTTTGCTTGTTACTTAAGGCTAAAGAAATATGCTTCTTCCGGTTCTTCTAAATCAAATGTAACTTCCTCACCATTGAACTCATATGTTGCCCAAATACTAGGTTCATCCGCCGATATTCCACGTACATAACCTTTTCCAAGCAACAATATTACCTGATTCGGTATAAATACCCATGCCCTTGCTGTCCGCTTCCTGATTGTCTTTACCTCTTCGAAGAGTTCCTCTACCGTTGCAAATTCATTTACTTCTGCTTTTTTAATCATAATGTTCTCCTTTTTTTGCATTAATATTTACATTGCTTATTGCATTACAAATATATTTTACTCTTATTTTACATAACTTGTCAACCTCTTTTCTCATTTTTTATTAAATTTTTGTTGCACTTACATTTGAAATTATAAAAATGAATAAACTTTAAGGATTATTTTATTACCATATTATATCCACAAAACCAAAGCGAGCCAAAAATTCTTGGCTCGCTTTGGTTTAATACGGTTCTCCATATGGAACTGTAAGCTCTAGTCCCAAATGATACTCTCCTACAGGCTTACTTTCAAAATCATATGTAATCTCTCCTTTTGGTGTAATAAAGCTCATCAGTAAACTTTCTTCCTGAAATACGGTATACTGTGCAATAAAAATTGGTGTTTTTAAGGTTCCCACATTTATTTCCTTTGTTGCTGCCTCATTTGCTGCTTCAATTACTTCTTGCTCAAGATATATCCGTACATTTTTCTTTTTTATTGCCTGTATTACTTCCAAAATTTCATGAAATGTTTTGAAAGTTCTTGTTACCATTTCCATTTTTTCTTTTTCCATAGTTGCTTCCATATGTTTTTCTCCTTTTCTTCTGCTTTGGCTTTATTGCCATAAATTAATTATATTATACCAAATTTACATAAAAAAGTCAATTTCATGTTGCCATCAACAAAAAGCAACCATTACCTGCTTTTTTTCTTATATTTCCTAAATTAATCATTAAAATATCTTTTTAATAGTCCTTCAAATCCTTTTCCATGTCTTGCTTCATCTTTGCACATTTCATGTACTGTATCATGAATTGCATCATATCCTAATTCCTTTGCACGTGTTGCAAGCTGTTTTTTGCCCATACATGCTCCACATTCTGCTTCTGCTCTTAACTTAACATTTTTCTTTGTGTCTGGGAAAACTATTTCTCCTAGTAGTTCAGCAAATTTTGCTGCATGTTCTGCTTCTTCATATGCATATCTTTTGAAAGCTTCTGCTACTTCTGGGTATCCTTCTCTATCTGCTTGACGACTCATTGCAAGGTACATTCCAACTTCTGTACATTCTCCCATAAAGTTATCTTTTAAACCTTTAACAACTTCTTCATCTAATCCTTTTGCTACTCCGATTACATGTTCATCTGCATATTCACTTTTTCCTTTTTCTTCTCTTACTTCAAACATTTCTTTTCCTACTCCACACTGTGGACATTTTTCAGGTGCTTCCTCCCCAAAATGAACATATCCACATACTTTACATACATATGCTTTCATAAAAAATCCTTCCTTTCTCTTTTATGGCTTACCTATGAAAGAAATTAAATCTTTTTACATGCTACAACTTCTTTCATAACTCATCGCCTTTATCATTTTATTTATATGTTTATCATTTTAATACAAAAATAAATATTTTGTCAATATTTTTGTTTTTTACTTTATTTTTTTACTTTTTTATGATAAAATGACTTTTGAAAAACAAAAGAAAATGTTTTATTTTGAATTATGGGGGAATAATATGGAATTTAAAAAATGTGAACGTTGTGGGTGTTTTTTTATATCTGATACTGCTGTTTGTAGCAATTGCGGACCTAAAGATAGTTTTGAAATGTCAAAATTAAAAAATTATTTAGAAAGTGAAAATTATTCTAATTCTATAGATTGTATTTCAGTTCAAACTGGAATATCTGTAAAAAATTTAAATAGATATTTTGAAAACCCAGATTTTTCAAAATTATCTAGTAAATTAAATATAGGTACTAATATTAATTTATAATAAAAAAGGCACAGTACCCTGTGTCTTTTATTGTATATATTTAGGGAGGTTATTTTAATGGAAGATTTACAAAATGTTTCTATTTATGATGTATTAAAACAAAGAGATTTAATTAAACAAATTCCTTTTGAAGATGAATTTAAAACTATGGTAAAAACAGAAAAAACTAAGGTATATTTAGGAATAGACCCTACAGCTGATAGTATACATATTGGTCATTTTATACCTCTTATGATGATGTCATATTTTCAAAAATGTGGGCATACTCCTATTATTTTAATTGGTGGTGGTACTGCTTTTATTGGCGACCCTAGCGGAAAAACTGATATGAGAAAAATGCTTTCTAAAGAAGAAATTTCTAAAAATGTAGATAATATTATAAAGCAAGTAAGTAAATTTATATCTTTTGAAGGAGATAATGCTGCTATTATTGTAAATAATGGCGATTGGATTTTAGATTTAAATTACATGAATTTTATTCGTACATATGGTATTCACTTTAATGTCAATAGAATGCTTTGCGCTGAATGTTTTAAACAACGTATGGAAAAAGGTCTTACTTTTTTTGAATTAAATTATATGCTTATGCAAAGTTATGACTTTTTACATCTTTTTGAAGAAAAAGGATGTAGAGTTCAAATTGGTGGAGACGACCAATGGTCTAATATGCTTGCAGGTGTTGACCTTATTCGTAAAATACATCAAAATGGCAGTTTTTGTGTAACATGTCCACTTCTTCTTAATTCAGAAGGTAAAAAAATGGGTAAAACTGTAAATGGTGCCTTATGGCTAGATGCAAAAAAAACATCTCCATATGAGTTTTATCAATATTGGAGAAATATTGGAGATACTGAAGTTTATGATGTTTTAAGAATGCTTACATATCTTCCTATGGATGAAGTTAGAAGACTTTCTAGTTTGAAAGATGAAAAAATAAATGAAGCAAAAGAGATTGCTGCTTTTGAAATTACAAAGCTTATTCATGGTGAAGATGAAGCTATAAAAGCAAAAGAAGTTGCAAGTGCCCTATTTAATGGCAGTGGAAATACAGAAAATATGCCTACTGTGAATATAGATAATAAAAATATTTCTATTGTGGATGCTATTATTTTAACAGGTATTGCCCCTTCTAAAAGCCAAGCAAGAACATTAATTGCTCGGAGGACGGAATTAGTTTAAATGATAATAAAATTGAAGATATAAATTATTGTTTATCAGATAGTGATTTTAAAGATGGTTATGCTATTTTAAAAAAAGGTAAAAAAATATTTTATAAATTAGAACTTAAATAAAAGAAAAGAAGGTAACCCTATACTTATTGTAAGCTTTACCTTCTTCTATTTTTTTTACTTTTTAGTAACAATACCAAAAAATTTTTTCTTTAAAGAGATTTACTTTACTGTCAAATATGTGTCATAGTAAATAAGACTACTATCTTCTATTTCAGGATTTAATTCCATAAGTTTATCTATGGAGGTATTATACTTATTAGCAAGACTATATAACGTCTCTCCTTTTTTTATCAAATGACGATTATTTTCCAAATATACTCCAAAATAGTCGTCATCTTCCAATTCTATTACCTCAATCTCCCAACCAAAATAATCACATACAGCTTGAAATGTTTCTGTTATTTGGCTATATCTATCTATTCTTAATGGATAGACTGTAAATGCCCAGCATTCACCATTTTTGTCATCTGCTGCAACCTTTACTGCTTTACAAATGCGCATTGCTTCTTCTTGTGCCCGTTTTTCTTCTATATCTTCTTTTACAAGATTCGCCATTAACTCTGTAGTAGTTAATGCCTCTGCCTTTAAATTAGGCAATAATAGAAGTGTTGCCAATAATACAATTTCTACTTTTTTCACTTTTTGCTTTTTTCCTCCTGCATTCTTAAATTTTATAACACATAGTACTTGTTTTATTCTCTCCTTCCGCTATTATTTGTATTCACATCTAATACTTTCTGTACAAGTACATAATGTGTATTTTACCACTTTTATATAGTATAGTCAATTTCAACAATTTATTTTTTTAACTTTTTTCAACTTACCAAAATTTTTCCTTAACTTACTTTTAGATTATTTATTCTTAATCTTATTTGCTAAAGTAATTTATATTGAAAAGTTTGGTACATATTCTTCTTCATTTTTTCCTAATTCTTGTATGTATCCATTTTCTAAATTTAAAGAATACACATAATCTTCTATTTGTTTATATTCTTTCTTTGTTAATTTTCTATTTATAAATTCATCTTCTTTTGCCTTATATGTTGGGAAATATTGTACCATTATACTTACCATTACATCACTCTGCAAATTTTGTTTTATCCATTTTAAAATATGCTTTGAATTTAGTATATGATTTGGTAATACTAAATGTCTTATTATTACTCCTCTTTTTATCATTTCATTCTCATCAAGAACAGTTTTCCCTACTTGTTCATACATCTTTTTTATAGCCTTAGTTGCTATTTCAAAATAATTATTTATTTTAGAATATTTTTTTGCAAGTTCATTACTATAATATTTTAAATCTGGTAAATATATATCTATATATCCATTTAATAATTCGATTGTTTCTGTATTTTCATACCCATTTGTATTATAAATAATTGGTATATTTAAACCTTGCTTTTTTGCAATATCTATTGCTTCTATAATATGGTATACATATGACGTTGGAGTAACTAGATTAATATTATTAGCTCCTTTTTCTTGTTCTTTTAAAAATATTTTTGCAAGTTCTTCTACTTCTATTTCTTTTCCCTTACCTAATTGACTTATTTCATAGTTTTGGCAGTACTTACAATTTAAATTGCAATTACTAAAAAACACTGTTCCAGAACCGCTCTTTCCACTAATACATGGTTCTTCATAATGATGAAGTGATGCTAATGCTATTTTTACCTTAGCATTACATTTACATCTTCCTACTTTTCCATCTAATCTATTTACATTGCAATTGTGTGGACATAAATTGCAACTACTTAACCTTTCTATCATTTTATAATATCTCCTTGTTCATATTTTTTATATGATAACATTTTTTTCTTAGAATTTCAAATATAAGAATTTTTATATGGTCAGGCACAATTATTTTTTTTTCACATATAATCTTTATATATTTTATATGGAGGTGCAGTTTATGTTAGCCCTTTCAATATCAGGTTTTTTTGCATTTATTAAATCAGCAATATTTGTTGTAGGTTACATACAAAGTAGCAATCTTTTTCCAGAGCCTTTATCTTCTGAAGAAGAAAAAAATTGCTTAGAAAGATTGGCTCTTGGTGACGAGGATGCTCGTAATATATTAATAGAAAGAAATTTAAGATTGGTCGCTCATGTTAGTAAAAAATATGTAACTACTAATATAGAACAAGATGATTTAATTTCTATTGGTACTATCGGATTAATAAAAGGTATTAATAGTTTTGATACTTCTAAAAATATACGTCTTGCTACATATGCTGCAAGATGTATTGAAAATGCAATATTCACATGTTGGAAAATTGTGTAGGAATTAGTAAGTTGTTAAATAAATTAAAAAAATGTATGAGTTAGTCGCTCATACATTTTTCTTTAATATCTTTTAAAATTAAATCTAGGATCTTTTTTTTAGTTGCATCATTGATATTTAATTTCCTAATTTTTTCTATCAATAAAGTTGCATGAAAGCTTGCAACTCTATTTTCAAGTTCTTCTTTATTTTCTTCTAGTTCTGGAAGATTTACAAAAACTCTCATGTCATTTTCTCCTCATTACAGTATATTAAGATAAATAAAAAAAAGAAGAGAATTTTTTTCTCTTCCATACTATTGCTTCATTAAATTTGATTTTTCCTTTTAATAAAATTCCCATGCATGGTATTTTTATAATTTAGTATCTGTATTATTCAAGTAATCTAATATCTTAGTTATATGTCTCTGTTCTATACTTTCTATAAACTTATCCATAAAATTATAATCTATTTTTTCATTCTTAATTGGAAGGGATATTTTTATATCCTTGATTTTTTCCCATGAACACATATTTTCATAACCAAACATATATTGCAAAAAATGAAATGAATTTGCTAAAAATAATCCTTGATTTTTGGTAATTTCAATTTTAGGTTTTAAGGAAAATACTCTTGCATGTGTTACCATTTTATATTCAAAATCTCTATAAAAAGCATAACCAAACATATCAATTGTAATTGTTCTTTTATTAAATATTTTTGCAGGTATATCTGTTTTTCCTAAAACACCATTATTAGTTATGCCAGATGTAATTACATAAGTTCCTTTTCCATTAATATGTTCTTTTTGTATATCATAATTTCCATTACTACTTTCAAACAATTCTCCAATTTTATATTCTTTCCACTCTTTATTTTTTAAAATATGACTAAAATCCTCTAAACAATCTTCTTTGGTGTAATTTTCTAAAATATCTAAAATTTTCCACGACAAATGATATCTAACTGTATTTTTAAAATCGTTTAATGTAGGTTTAGTATCTATTGGGGTAGACTGATTCCAATCTGCTCCATTATCTATATCAATTGTCCCTTCATAATATTCTTTTTCTGTAAATATTTTTAATTTTGATTTACCAACACGTACTAAATCTATTAATTCTTGATAACGTGCCTTTGCATTATTTGTATCTCTAAGATTATTACTAGCTTTTCTACGATTTGTGCGAGTATATCCATCATTTGAAAAATCAATAAATTTAACAATATCATCATTTTGATGAGCCTCTCCAACTCTAAAAACATATACATTTGTCTGAACACTTGATTTCCCTATAAACAAATCTACAGGCATTTTTATACTTGCTAATAATGTACTGTGTTTTAATATATTTTTGTTATATGTTACTGCTTTTCCTGAACCAGCTGAATTTTGTATAATAATAGCTGCATATCCCCTATCCATCATAGATAAAGCTTTTTCAACAAATATCATTCCATTACCTGATGCTGAATAAGGAGGATTTAAAACAAATGCTGTAGCAGGAAATTTTGTATTTTCAAAACCGTAATTCCCTTCGAAATCTTTAATAGAATCTTTATTTAAAATATTGGAACTACCATCTCCCATTAAAATCATATTAAGAATTGCTAACATGTATATACTTGGTAGTATTTCCAAACCTAATAATTGCTTTGCTTTGATTTCTGCTGTTTTAATTGATAGTTCATCAGGAGATTTAATTTTATTTTTAGCATCAATTAACATTTCATTCATTGCAGCAACTAGAAGTCCTGCAGACCCTGTAGCAAAATCCCAAACATATGAATCTTTATTAACTCTAGCAAGTTTTACAAGTAAATTAGCGATATAAGTTGGTGTTAATACTACATCATTTAGTTTATCTTGCGAAAAACCTAACCAACTATACATTTCATTAAATAACTTCCCTGTAAAGTCTGTTGATAATCCAATTTTATAATATATTCCTAAATCATCAACAATTTTAGTAAATACACGCTTTAACTGACTTTCTCCATTTTCTGCTTTATTAATATTTTCAATATTAAGTGTATTTTGTAATGTTCTTATGATAAGTTCTTTCTTTTCATGTGGTAAGTTTTTTTCATTAAGAAAAGCTCTAATTTTCCTAATAATTATATCTCCATCTGTATTTTCATCTTCCATAGAAGATTTTAAATCTTCTTTTTTTAGTGGTACTACCCTGTCAGGAATACCAAGTGTTGCTATTATTGAAGCTGCTACGAGATATACTCTATCACTTTCTGATAATCCTTTTTCATTTTGATATATATCATTATTAAGTCTTACTAAACTAGCTTCTATTTCTTCTTCTCTTTTTTCTTTTAACTTGTTTAGTTCTTCTTGTGATAATTGCAATGTTTTAACTTTTTCTATAAATTTATCAAAATTTTCTTTTTTTAGAAATGATAAATCTGTATATTCATCAATTTTTTGTCCTATCCCTAAGTTTTTATTTGATACATAATAAACCCCTATAGAATATTGCAGTTTATCTTTTTCATCTTTATATCCAGTAATACCTATTGAAATAATATCTGTATAATTTGTATATTGTAAAACTGCATTAGCATAATGAACTGCACCATTTACTGCATATGAATTAATATATTTAAAATTTAATTCATTTTTTGCTGTTCTATTATTAACTTGACCATTAGTATCTAATTTAACTAATTTATTTTTATATCCCTTATATTCAATTAAAATAGGATACCTCTGCATATTTTTGTCTTGCAAAAGTAGTTTAGTATCTGGTCTATTTCCACCATTACCACCATTTTTTGAATAATATTCATTTAATGCTTTATCAATTTCAGTATTTAATGGTTCTTGTTCTAATTTATAATCTAATTTATATTCTTTAAGCCATCCATTTGCCATATCTGTAATAATAGGTTCTACAGATTGAATAGTCTTCTTTGCCATATTGTTTTCCTCACTTTTATTATATATTTTGACTTCATTGTATCATTTATAACATTGTTTTTCAATATTCTATAAAATATTTATAAAAATGGTATGTGCAAGTGTTTGTAAGTATGTAATGATTTTTAAGTATTTTTTAAATATGATTCAAGTTTTTCATTATCTATTGCTTTTTTATTTTTATTTGTGATATATTATTTATAATACCACATTTTAGGAAAGGATTATAAAATATGGAAAGTACAAAACAAGATACTAGAAAAATAGCAATATACTCTCGTAAATCAAAATTTACATGTAAAGGCGAAAGTACCCATAATCAAATAGAAACCTGTAAAAGAAAAATTGAATTAACTTTTAATAATGTAGATTTAGAAAATGATATTATTATTTATGAAGATGAGGGCTACACAGGTTATAATACCAATCGCCCTGCTTTTCAAAAGATGCTAAAAGATATTAGAGATAAAAAAATAAAAGCAATTAGCTTCTATAAATTAGATAGAATTAGTCGTAATGTATCAGACTTTAGTAATTTAGTAATTGAACTTGATAATTTTGATGTATCATTTTTATCAGCCACAGAAAGCATTGAAAATGTAACCCCAAGTCGGGCGTGCTATGATGTTTATGATTTCTGTATTTGCACAACTTGAACGTGATACAATCGCAGAACGTATTAGAGATAATATGCTTGAACTTGCTAAAACTGGCCGTTGGCTTGGTGGTATGACCCCCACAGGTTACAAATCAGAGCAAATAGAAAATATAACTGTTGATGGTAAAAAAAGAAAACTATATAAACTATCTACTATTGATAATGAGGTAAGAATTGTAAAAATTCTTTTTGACAAAATGAGAGAACTAAAATCACAAACTAAACTTGAAACTTATACCATCCAAAATGATATAAAAACTAAAAATGATAAACCTTATACTAGATGGGGATTAAAAAATATTTTAATTAATCCTGTATATGCACTAGCTGACCAAGACACATTAGATTATTTTAGAAATTTAGGTGTAGAAATCTATGCAGATGAAAAAGAATTTGATGGAATACATGGACTAATGGTTTATAACAAAACAGAGAAAAAGAAAAATCAAGTAGTTAGAAAAGATGCATGCGATTGGATTGTAGCTGTTGGAAAACATAAAGGTATTATATCAGGTAAAGAATGGGTAGAAGTTCAAGAATTATTAGATAGAAACAGTGATATGAAATATCGTAAACCTAGTACAAGTAATGCTTTACTATCAGGAATTTTAAGATGTTCTCATTGTGGCTCATTTATGAGAGCAAAACTAAAAAATAAAATGGTAAGTGCTGATGGTCGTAGAGTTTTTGATTATATGTGTGAACTTAAAGATAAAAGCAGAAAACAAAAATGCCAATGTAAAAATATAAATGGATTAGAAGCGGATAGATTAGTTTTAGAAGAAATAAAAAAACTTGCTACCCCTACTTCGAAATTTTATAAAGCTCTTAAAAACTTATCTTCTAATACCTTCAATAAAGAGAATAAAAATCTTGAAGAAGTTAAAACATTGAAATCCTTGATCTATAAAAATGAAAATGATATTAACTCGTTGCTTGATAAAATTAAATATGTTGATGTTTCTTTATTAAATGATATTTCAAATGAGATAAAGAAATTAAAAGAAACGAATATAGAACTACAAAATCAAATAAAATCATTAACTAATACTAATTATGATGAAATAAATGACAAGGAAACAGCTGATTTAGTCCTTAATATATTAGATACCTACCTCACCTCTTTTGATAACTTAGACTTGAATACAAAGCGAAATATGATTAAATTATTAATAAGCTCGATCACAACTGATGGTGAAGATATAACAATAAACTTTTTGGGTGCTAGAAATGTGAAAGATAAAACCTTTCCAACAGGTGAGAGCCGCAAATGAAATATTGATGTTCTTACGTTCTAGTAAGAAAACAAAATCAGAAGTATATTTAAATGAACCTATTGGAAAAGATAAAGATGATAATGAAGTTACTTTAATGGAAGTATTAGACACAGAAGATAAACCTATAGAAGATGAGATAGATTTAAAAATGAAAGTAAAAAAATTATATGAAAAAATGAAAGCTGTTTTGAAAGATAGAGAAAAAACGATATTAGAACTTCGTTTTGGGCTTGGTGGACAAAAGCCAAAAACACAAAATGAAATTGCTTCCATGATGGGTATTTCGCGTTCTTATGTTTCAAGAATTGAAACTAAGGCTATTGGTAAGTTAAATAAGGAATTTCAAGATTAAAAAAGAACAAGAGTAGCTTGTTCTCTTTAGTCTTGATTGTTTTTTTACAAAAACAATCTCAAATATTTTTTCTATCTTGCAATTTCCAAAATTCCTTGTATAATTGCCACTGGAAAATTCTCTCTTAAATACAATTAAGTTAATGTTATATGATGAAAAGAGCTTAAATATAGTCTTTTTTTATCTTTGCAACAAAAAAACCCTCATATAGCTCATTTGGACAAATGCACACTGTTCCCTTTATTTGAGTTGGAAGCATTGATAAATCTTCTATTCCTTCAAAATTTATTGGAACAATTTTCACTTTTTCCTTTTTTAAAATTTCCTTTATAATATCTTCATTTTCACATGCAAGAATAGAGCATGTAGAATATACCATTTCTCTTCCGGTTTTTAAAACTTTAAGTGCTTTTTTTAATAATGCTAATTGACTAGCAACAGATTTTTCTATTAATTTAGTAGTAAATGTCTTTTCAATATTTTCATTACCAATACTTAAAATTCCACTTCCACTACATGGTGCATCTAATAAAATACTATCAAAAGAAAAAAAATTATCTATATTTCTTGCATCTTGGTTCATTGTATATACACATGTTGTTCCTTGTTTTTCTAAATTATATTTCAAACGTTCCATTCTAATATAGTTCATTTCACAGGCTGTAATATTTGCTTTATTTCCAGTTATAGCTGCTATTTGTGTCGTTTTTCCTCCGTGGTGCTGCACACATATCTAAAATATCTGTATCTGATTTTGGCTCGAGAATAATTGCTGGTAACATTGATGATAAGCTTTGCAAATATATTTCTCCATTTTTATACATATCTAATTCCTGTAGCTTTTTTTCATCTGCATTTTTTATAATAAGCGCTTCTTTATAAAAACTTACTTGTTCATACTCGATGCCTATTTTTTCTAATTTATTTTGTACTACTTCTACAGTAGTTTTTAATGTATTAGCTCTAATAGTAACTTTTCTTTTTACTCCATATCCATTTATTATCTTTTTTGTAATGCTCTCTCCATACTGGTTATGTAACATATCAATTAAAAAACTAGGTATTTTATCCTTTAAATCCATAATAACTATTATTTCCTTTCATTGCTTAATATTTTATCATAAAAATTTGTATTATACTACTTAATTTTAATATTTAAGCATATATTTAAATAACTAGTTATTTTACTTAATGGTGCTTTTGTTTAGAACACACTAAGTTTTTTATTGTTTTTATTTATGTAAAAGTATATAAGAAAGGGTTAATTTTATGAAATTCATTTTAGATTGTATTAAAGGAATTGCAATAGGGGCACGGTGCAATTTTACCTGGAATTAGTAGTGGTGTTTTATGTGTTGTTTTTGGCATTTATGAAAAATTATTAGACAGTGTGCTAAATTTTTTTAATGACGTAAAAAATAATTTTAAATTTTTATTTCCTATTGTTATAGGATGTGTAATAGGTGTAATTCTTTTTGGAAATTTATTAAGAATATTATTTGCCAATTTTGATATGCAAACTAAATTCTGTTTTCTTGGTGTAATTTTAGGTGGTATTCCTAGTATAATTCGAAATGCAAATTCTAAAAAAGGATTTAGATTACATTATTTAATGTATACATTAATTACTTTTTTATTCACTTTGCTATTACTTTATATAGAAAATAACTTATATAGTAGTGGTAGTTTAACAACTAATACTACATTTTTATATTTAGTTTTATCTGGTTTTATTATGAGTATTGGTATAGTAGTTCCTGGCATTAGTAGTACTGTTATATTAATGATACTTGGAATTTATGATATATACCTTTTAGCTGTTTCAACTCTTAATTTTTACATATTAATTCCAATTGGAATTGGATTACTTATAGGTGGATATATATTTTTAAAAATAACAAAATATTGTTTAGATCACTTTCATACAAAAACATATTATGCAATTTTAGGTTTTGTATTAGGTTCTATCCCTGTCCTATATCCTGGATTTAGCTTTAATTTTAATGGAGTTGTATCCATTATACTATTTTTAATTGGATTATATTTTTCAACAAGAAAATTTAGTTCTCTAAATTAGTTTAACATAAATTATTTTACTATTACATATAATATTTAATTAAAGATATAAAAGAACTAACATTTGAGTTAACAATTCTTGCTACAGTTTAAAATCAAACTTGTCCATAATCACTTTAATGTAACTAAAGTTTCCTTTAGTACTAATAAGGCTTAAAATATATAAGTAATCCCCCAATAACAGCTATAAACAAGCCTATTATTTTTAATCCATTTGCACCTTCATTTTGGTCGCTAAAACTAAAAAACTTTTTGGTTAAGTATCGTGCATCAAATATCATTATTGTTCCTAATAATGATATTATTGTTCCAATTATTATTATTAACATATGCAATTCATCCTTTCAAAAAAGTGTAGTTTCATACTACACTTAGTTTTAGTTTTACAATTAGTCTTCATCAACAAAGTTAAATTCATCTTTGAATTTTTCTTTGAACATTTCAAATACTTTGTTTAATGTATCTTCATCATCTACACTTACATAAGATTCTTCTTCTTCGTTTTCTGTATCTTCTACTTTTAGTATTACGACTTCACCTTCATTATCTTCTTCTGTTTCATCAGCTGGTAATAATACTACATATTCTTCTCCCTCTAATTCAACTAAATCTAAAAATTCAAATTTAACTTCTTCTCCCTCTTCATCATTTAATACTATAATGTTATCTAATTCATCTTCAGGTATATTATTTTCATCCATATTTGTTTCTCCTTTCAATTTTTCTATATAAATTTATATTTTTACAATTTTAATAACTTTAGTTTATTATTTACATTTTTTATTATCATATACTATATTAAATTAATTTGCAATACTATTTATAAAAAAATTATTCTATAGTGTGTAGGTTTGTCAAACATAGTCACACATTCTTAGAAATATCTATTATTACAGTACCTCTATATCTGTGACTGTTTTACCCTTGTATATATTCCATATATTTTTCTTTTGGACTTAACCCTCCTAATGGTCTCATTGGAAAGTTGTTATATTCTCTTATCCAATATTTTGCTCTGTTTTTATAAAATTCTATATTTTTATCTTTTTTTCAAACTCACTCATATCAGCACTTACAAGTTTTCTATCTCTGTTGTTCCCACCTTATATTTAATATCTGTGGTATGTATCTTAAAGCTATGAAAATTTGCTTAAATTTTACTAATTTGCTATGTAGGAAGAAATGTCTCCATCATATTCTGCTATTACTTTTACCTTTATATAATCAAGTTGTTTTTTCGTTCTAAACAAATCTTCATCTTTCTCAAATATCTTCAGTTTTTGAAAACTTTTTATTTCACATATCACATTTTTATCTGCTATATTTATTGGCTTTATGCTTTTCTTTTTTACTTTCTTTTCTGGTTCTTCTAATAATTCATAACTATCACTCTTTTTTCTACTTTTCAAGATAAAACTAATTACATATGGATTTTTATTTCCTTCTTCATCAATTTCTCCAATAACTACTTTGTCTACTAATATATCAAAAACTTCTCTATCAAATTCTGTTATGATATCATGACTTTTTAAAAGATTTTTAATTTCTTCCATTTTAGATTTTAAGTTATCTTCTTTATTTACTGTACTAGCTTTGTGTTCTATTTGCTTTTGAATGTTTCTTATTCTTCTTTCTATCTCATTATTTTTTTCTTTAAAAGCCTCTTCTGTAATTGTGTTATCTAACTTTAAATCTAATAATTTTTTTAGTTTTTCTTTTAAATCATGTTCTTGTATATTTAGTTTTTCAATTTCTTCTTTGCTATTATTTTCTTGTAATATTGGTTCTGCCTTTTCCATAAAGTTTCTAATGATAGTAGCTTTATCTGCACATAAAACTCTATAAGCATCTAAAAAACATTTTTCTATTACTTTTTCTGGTATTGGTTTGCTATCCCTACAGTATTTTCTACCTTGTTTTATAGCTGTTGAACAATACCATGCTTTTTTATTTTTCGTTGAACTTACCCAATTTTTTCTAGTAACTAACCTTCCACAAAATGCACAATAAGTTATCCCACTAAAAGCATACATTCTTCTAAATGTTCCATTTCTTGTCCCTTTATTGTAGCTTTCACTTCTTTTTTTCAAGATTTTTTGAACTTTATCCCAAGTTTCATCATCAATAATTGCTTCGTGATTTTTTTCTATTAGATATTTTTGTTCTTCTCCCATATTTTCTAATCTTCTATGCGTGATTGGATCTACTGTAAATGTTTTTCCTTGTAATAAGTCTCCTTTGTATTTTTCATTTTTGATAATTTTTCTTATTACTGTTTCACACCATATTGGATTTCCTCTTCTTGTTGGTATTCCCTCTTCTGTTAATTCTTTTGCAATCATTGTTGTTCCAGCCCCTTGTGCATATCTTCCGAAGATATATTGAATCACTTTTTTCTCTTCTTCATTTACAGTTAATGTTTTTGTCAATTTATCATAGTCATAACCATAACATCCATGAAATCCTACTAATTCTCCTCTTTGCATTTTCATTTTTAGTCCTAGTTTTACATGTGATGATATTGTTTCACTTTCTTGCTGTGCTACCGAACTTAATATAGTTAATAGTAATTCTCCACTCATTTCAAGTGTATTAATGTTTTCTTCTTCAAAGAGTATTGCAACATTTTTTTCTTTTAACTTTCTTACATAGGATAATGTATCAACTGTATTTCTTGCAAATCTTGAAATTGATTTTGTTAGTAATAAATCAAACTTTCCATTTAATGCATCATGTATCATTTTCATAAAATCGCTTCTTTTATAATCTTGTGTTCCTGAAATTGCCTCATCTGCATATACTTGTGTTGCTATCCATTTTGGGTTTGCATTCATTTTTTCCATATAGTATTTTAATTGTGATTCATAACTATTTTTTTGGTCTTCTTTGTCTGTACTTACTCTTGCATAGGCTGCTACTTTAATTGGTCCATTTATTATGGTTCCTTTATTTCTGTCTATTCGACCATTTACTTTTTCAATTATTTGTACTTCGGCCATCTTACCTCCTTCTTGCCGATTACTGTTTCATTATATATTAAAAACATTTCTTTTTCAATACAAATTTACAGTTATTAGCATCTTTTATTAATTTTGTTTTTGATTTTTTCATATTCATTTTTTGTGATTTTGTTTTCTTTTGTTAGTTTGTTTAAAATTCCTATATATGCACTTTTCCTTATATTTCTTTGAATATTACTATCTTTAATTTCTATCATTTTCTACACCTCCTGTCTTTTATTTTTAAGTACAAAAAAATAACAAGCATTTTTACTTGTTATTGTAATTCATCTATTATTTACTTTTAGACACAATACTCCCTTTGTTATATTTTAAATGGAGTAATTTTGTGCTTTTTATATTACTCTTTTTACCTTTGCCCCAACACAAAGTTTTCTACTTTACCTTTGTTTTCACAAAGTAATTGCTGACTTATCAGCTTTACCCATTTTCATGGTATCAACTACATATGCTATGTAATAACAATTTCTTAACACAGATACATTATACTATATATTTTCCTAAAATGGAATATACACACCCTATTTTTTTATTTGCTTGTGGCTGTAGCTTTTTAAGATTTTTTTATATCCACTTCTCTTTATTCAAGAAAATTTTCTATAATGTCTTTGAAATTTTTTATTTATATTGTTGTGATTTTTCTTCTAACACTTTGAAATCACAACATCTATCAATTATTCTTTGTGGTAGTTTTCTGTTTATAACTCTATTATATAAATTTTTAGCTCTATTTAAGATTATATTTGCATTTTTCCTTTCATTGCACCAATGTATTTGCTTATATAATAATGTTTTATATGTTTGATCTTGTTCATTTTCGACATCAATTTTTATGCATTGCTCCATTGGAATTGGTATCATATTATTAAAGTTAATTGCTCCTAAACTTCCATTGTCTATTTTTAAAAAGTCTATTGTGTTCTTCATTTTTAAGTGTTTTGGTTTAGGAGATGTGAATGGTGCAAAATATAGTATTTCATCTACTTTTAATACAATTCCTATAAAGGGTCTTCTTGCTTTTTCATCATAAGATTTTGATATTCTTTTATCAAATTGGCTCATATATTTTACATATTCTTCCTTAACTATATAAAAATTTAATTTTCCCATTTATTGCTCCTTAATAAATTAGGATACCATTTCTGGTATCCCAACTTTTTTCGTTCTTCACTTTATGGTAGAAGTTCACCGCTTTTTTCGTTCCCCACTTTATGGTAGAGGCTCACCGCTTTTTTCGTTCCTCACTTATGGTAGAGGCTTACCTCTTTTTAAACAATAATTAAATTATTGTTTCTTTTATTATATTCATTATAAGATATTTTATTACATTTGTCAATTATTTTTACGTTAACTTTTGAGGTTTCAAATTGAAACCTCAAAGTAGTGTCTTTCAACCTTTACTTGATTTGTTATTTCAAATTACACCTTTATTATTTAATCACTTTCTTTTCTTATAATTCTCTCCAACTATTTACTTCATTCTCTATATATTTTTATTTTTAATATAATCTCCTTTAAATTCATTTGCTAGAATATCCATATGTATATCATCATAATATCTACCATTTAAAAAATAACTTTCTCTTCTCCTACCAAATTCTTTAAATCCTACTTTTTCATAGCATTTAATTGCTATTTCATTAAAAGATTTTACTGTTAGCATTATATTATTCAAATTCAAATAATTAAATCCATAATCTAATAATAATTTTAATGTCTCTGCTCCATAACCATTATTTCTATTGCTTTCATCTCCTATAAATATTCCAACTGTTCCAATTCTATTTTGATAATTGATATTCATTATACTACAATTTCCAATTAATTTATCATTTTCTATATTTACAATTGCGAAGTTAAAATCACCATTTTTTGAAGCACTGTTAATCCATTCTTTTTCATCTTCTATTGTCATTAAACCAGCACTCCTACCAACTCCATCTGTAACTTTAAAATCATTCATCCATTCTACATACTTTTCTGTGTCTTCTATATTCATTGGAGATAAATATATTCTCTCTCCTATTAATTTTTTAAAGTATTTCATTTTTTACCAACTCCTTTTCTATATTTGCATTGAATATGCTATACTTTTTACTTTGAACCCAAATTCTTCATAAGCCTTTATTGCATTTTCATTTTCTTTGTTTACTGTTAAATATAAATCTGTGCAATTATTTTCTTTTCCAAATTCTTTGATATGTTTTAATAATTCTGTTCCTATCCCTTTTCCTCTATTCTTTTCATCTACACATATTGCTTCAATTTGTAATTGTCTTCTATATCTCATGCTAGGATTACTTTTTTCTTTAATATTAAAAGTAATATATCCTACAATTTCATCTTGCTTCTTTGCTACAAATATTTGTCTAGTTTGTATCATTTCTTCAAAATATTCTTTACTAATTACTTCATCTACACTCAAAAACAAATCTGGTCTCCAATTTACATGTAGTTCATGAACTTGTTTTGCTAATACATTTACTTTTTCAAAATCTTCTATTTTGGGTATTTCTATTGTTATCTGCATTTTTCCCACTCCTTATAAATCAAATCTTTCTTTTATTATTGTTGCTACTTCTTTAGCTGATAAATTTTCATTATTAATTTTAATGTAGTTTTTAAATATTTTTTCTCCATCTCCTGGTTCAGAATTAAGTTTATGTTTTGACATTGATTTTATTAAATCATTTTCACTCCATTCTAAATCCCTTTTAGATGCTTTGTGTTCTAATCTGTTATCAGTTTTATTCCTTTTTAGTCTTTCTTCTAAAGATGCTTCTAATTCTATTACATATGATTCTTCGAATAAGTTCATCCATCTATCTGTTTCTTGCTTTTCTTCTTCAAAATCATTACCAAAATCAAAACATCCTGTAAATATTATTCCTTTTTCATTACTTTTTGCAAATTCTTTAAATACTTCATATCTTATAATTTGATTCATTCTTTGATATGCTTTTTTGTCATAATCAAATATTAATCTAACCATTTCTATTGTCATATGATTATAAAATAATTTACAACCTGTTATTTTTGCTAATTCTTGACCTACTGTCATTTTTCCAACTGCTTGTGGTCCAATTATTAATATAAATTTAGGCATTCTAATCATCTCCTTTTTCAATTCTTTTTATCATACCATGTCCTGTATAGTCAAATGGAATTTTCTTAAATCCACATTTTTCATAAAATTCTTCTTTACCACTTATAGATACTAAATTTATGCTACACTTTTGTCCTTTTTTAGTTTTATTTTCAACTTCTTTTACTATCTCATCAATAAGCTTTTTACCTATACCATTTTTTTGATATTTTGGATCAACTAATACATCAACTATTAAATAATATATTCCATCTCCTATTACTCTCGCCATTCCAATAGTCTTACTTTCCGAAGTTGCTTTCTTTACAATTACACTATTTTTTATTGCTTTTTGTACTACCTCTATGTCCTTTGTATCCCAACCAATTGTATTTCTCAAGTTGTTATATTCATCCACACTTAAATCATTTTCAATTTTAATTTCCATATCGTTTTCTTCCTCCTATCAAAAAAGTCTCACAAAAGAATCTTTTAAGACTCCTTTGCAAGACTTGTTAATCTCATCTTTTAAGTGTAAGTAACTATTTATATTTTTGTTACTCTTTATCGCTTAGTTTTTTATAAACCTAGATAAACTCTTAAATATAGTCTTTATTTTAACATATCGTTTTACTTTTGTCAAATCCGTTTTAAAATTATGTTAAGTTTGTCTTGTTGTTTATAAATTGATTTATTTTCTCCAATCTATTCTATACTAATAATATACCACCATTAACATTAAGATTTTCTCCATTTATATAATCTGCCTTTTCACTTAATAAAAATAATACTGCATTTACTGTATCTTCAACTTCTCCTAATCTACCACTTGGATTTTTCATAGCTGTTTGTTTTATTTCATCTTCTGTATAACTCTTTTTTGCAAATGGTGTCAATGTCATTGATGGACTTACTGTATTTGTTTTTATATTGTATTTTTTCGTCAATTCTAATGCACAACATTGTGTGAGCATTATAGTTGCTGCTTCACTTGTGCAATAAGCAACAGAATCTTCCATTGGTTTTGTTCCTAATCTTGATGCTATATTTATAATTCTAGGCATATTAGATTTTTTTAGTAGTGGTATAGCATACTTTATGCACATCCATCTTGCAATAACATTAACTTCTAATTCTTTCCTAAATTCTTCTACTGGCATATCTTCTATTGCAAATATTTTATCATAAACAGCATTATTTACTAATCCATCTAATTTATTAAATTTATCATCTATCTTTTTATACATATCTATAACAGACTTTTCATCTGATATATCTGCTTTTATAAATAAAGTTCTACCTTGATATTCCTCTAATAATTTTTTAGTTTCTTCTGCATTTTCTTCATTATGTGCATAATTAATAACAACTTTTGCTCCTTCTTCTAATAATGCTTTTGCAATTCCTTGTCCTATTCCAGAAGTTGAACCTGTTATCAAAAATACTTTATCTTTAAAATTCATAACTATACCTTCTTTAAAATTTATTTTGTCTGTTTATTGACATTTGTCTATTCTTGTATATTCTTTGTTATATACATTTCTGGTAATAAATCTTTCAATTTATATATCTTATTCTCATCTACCATAACTTCTGTTTCAAGATTTGAATTATCTACCATACGAATAAGTTCTCTACATCTTCCACATGGTGCATATATTTTTCCTTTTGCTGAATATGCTACTATCTTTTTTATTTTGCTTTCATTATTTTTTAACATTTCAGCTATTGCTGCATATTCTGCACAATTTCCTAATGCACAATTTGAATCTATACATATGCCTGTATAAATATTCTCTTTATCTGTCATTAAGGCACATCCAACATGTCCACATGAAGCATATTCACTTAATATCTTTTTTCCAGCTATTTTTCTAGCTTCATCTATTAACTCTTTAAAATCCTTATCCATAAATCGATAACCTCCTATTTTAAATAACTATATCTCTCACTTACAATATTATATAGTTCTCTTGCACCATTGCTTAATTCATTTTTGTCTACTTCGCCGATTTTATATCTTTCATATCCTAAACATTTATTAGGTTCTGCAATTTTTAATTCTCCACTTTTTAAATTTCCTTTATATACAAGATAAACCCAGTCTTGTTCTTTATTATTTCTTACATCAAATGTTTTAGCATAAGTTGCTACAATGAATTCTTGTAGTTCAATATCTGCATCTGTTCCAATTTCTTCTTCAATTTCTCTTTGTAATGCTGTTCTAAAATCTATATCACTTTTCTTTACTCTGCCTCCAATAGTTTCTAGTTTTAGTTGTTCATCTCTGCATCCTAAACCTCTTCTTTGGAAAACTATTTTATTTTCTTTGTCAAAAGCATATACAATTACTGCAACTTCATATTCTTTTGATATTTCACTATTATTTTTTAGAATTTCACTTAATTCGTTCATATCTTTTACTTCTTTTTCAAATAACTTCATTATATCCCTCATTTTTTACTAGATTATTTAATATCTTGTTAATTTCTCTCTATGATAATATCTGCTACTGTTAGATTGTTAGTGCTAAAGATGTTATTCATTATAGTATTTGCAACTTCTGTAGGATTCATAAATGTTCCTTGTTTTTCTTCTGTTACATAATCTCTACTGTCTTTATAAAAGTTTGTATTAATTCCTCCTGGATATACTCCAATTATTTTTACACTTGTTCCTTTATATGCAACTTTTAAACTTTCTGTATATCCTCTTTCTCCCCATTTAGTAGCACAATATACACTTTCTTGTTTATTTCCTCTTAATGCTGCTGAAGACATTATATTTACTATTTTCACATTTTTTTCTTCTTTAGCTTTTAATACTTGTGTTGATGTAATAATCATACCTTGTAGACCTTTAAAACATTTATCTATATCTTCTTTTGTATATTCAGTTGGTATTTTAAAAGATGGCTCTCCTGCATTATTTATAAGAACTTTTATATTTCCCATATTCTTTATTTCATTTATTGTATTAGTCATAAATTCTTCATTAGAAATATCTCCACAAAATCCTTTATAATTTTCTTTAAAATCGTTATCTAGTTTGCTCATTTTTTCTTTATCTTTATCTATATTACATACCACTAATCCTTTTTCCAATGATTGCTTTACTAATTCAAATCCTAATCCACTTGCTCCACCTGTTATTATAATTATATCATTCATTTGAAATTTCCTCCTTTATTACACTATAATGAGCTTGTATTATATCTTCTTTTTCTTTAACTACTTTCTCTAATTTTAATTTATTTTCAAAATAATTGCCTTTAAATAATGGTACTCCTTTATTTAATACAAATGGATTATAGTTTAGAATCATATTATCTACTATGCCTTTTTCCATAAAAGCATTGTTTATTGTTGCACCACCAGAAATAAACAATTTTTCATATTTCAAATTCTCGCATACTTTTAAACAGTCTTCTATTGAATTACAATATGTAACATTTGAAAATTCATTTTGTTTATTGCTTTTTTCACTTAAAATAATTATATTTATGTTTTTTAAGTCATTTACATATTCATCTCCCCATGACAATATATTTTTCCAAGTCTTTCTGCCCCATATTAATACATCATATTCTTTTAAAAATTCTAGCATTATCTCCCAACCTCTGTAAGATAGAAAATCTTCATTTCCATCTTCTGTAGCAATTAGTCCATTGATAGAACATGCCATTTCAATTGTTATCTTTTTCATATCTTTCTCCTATAATTCTAATAATTTACATTGTTCTTTATACCATGCTGGAGTACATATCATAGTTATTTTGCATTTTCCATTCCAATAGTAGATTTCTTCTTTCTCTATTAAAATTACATCTCCTTGTTCAAAATTGATACTTTCCCCTTTTTTATTAAGAGTTCCTTTTCCCTCTAGTATATAACAAATTTCTTTACACTTTTCATTAGTGCAATATCCTTTTTCTGGATACCTACCATTAATTGTATTTATACAAAAGTCAATATCTTTATCATTTAAACCTATTGAATATTCTAATAATTTACTTGTATCACTATTTTTTATTATCTGTGCATCACTAGATTTTACTATCTTCATTTTCTTACCTCTTGAATTAAAATTATTTTAATAGTCCTTTTTCATATAAATCCTTAAATATAAGTTTATCTACTGGAGAAATTATATCAATATCTTTATAATTTAACCATCTTATTTCTTGAATTTCTGAACTTGGCTTGATTTCTCCTATAAATTCTGCTGTATAGCAAGTCATTTTTACTATTATTCCTTCTGCTTTTCCATGTGCTTGTGCTTTAAATGTTCCATAATATTTTATAGTATCCTCTTTAATATCAATTGTTAATTCTTCTTTGCATTCTCTAATTAATGTTTGTTCATCTGTTTCATTTAGTTCTCTTTTGCCTCCTGGCAAATAATATGTATCTTTCCCTTTTGATAATGTACTTAATATTTGTCCATTTTTTAGATATAATAATGCAATTTTATCAATTTCTTTCATCAGTTATCCTCCAATTCGTTTTTAATATAATTTAACATTTCGTTATAATCTTTAAATTGATATTGTGATAATTTATTAATTTGTTCTCTGCTACAGTCTGAATATTTATCATATATTACTGCTACTTCTATATCTGCATTGTTTGCTGCTTCTACTCCTATCAGTGAATCTTCTATTATTAGACATTCTTCTTTATCTACATTTAATTGTTTTAATATCTTATAATGTATTTCTGGATTTGGTTTTAATTCTTTAACTGCACCTTTTGAATATACTATTGAAAATATATCTTCAATATTTGCTTTATTTATTATGTTTTGATTATCTTTTTTATAGTTTTCTATCGTATGGTCGTTTGTTGTGCTTGCAATAACTAATATAAATCCTCTTTCTTTTAAATATTTTAATACTTTTTCAGCATTTGGTTTATAATCAATTACTGTTCTTAAATAGTTATCTGCTATTTTGTATCTTAATTTCTTTATTTCTTCTTTAGGCATTTTAGAATTATATTTTTCTTTTAGAAAACCACAATACTCTAAATAAGCATCTTCACATTTACTATATTCTTTTAATTTTTCATCTCTTTGC
>CAQOYX010000012.1 GCA_948852375.1 uncultured Clostridia bacterium | reverse complement strand
AAGAAGAATATTTAGAGTATAAACAAAAATATGAACAAGACATTGAAAAAATAAAAGAAATATTAGCAAATTTAGATAAACAAAAAGAAAAACAAGAAGAAATTATAAACGGAAATAGTTTATGGATAGAAAATTTTAAAACACATAAAAATATAACTGAATTAGACAGAGACATTATAACAGAATTAATTGATTACATAGAGGTTCATGAAAATAAAAAAATAACCATTCATTTTAAGTTTATGGATGATCTAAATAAAATATTAGAGTATATAGAAGATGAAAATAAAGCAAGTATCTTTGAAAGAGTAAAAGAAGCATAAACCAAAGATATATTCAATGTTAAAATTAAGTTTAACTTTGTGTAGCGACAAAATTACCCAAGCAGGTGCTGTTGCAGCACCATTAGGAGGGCAAGTTTTATCAGAAGTATTACCTTATTTAGAATTACAAAAAGATAATAATGAAGAGGTGGAACAGGTAGAAGAAGTAACTGTGCCAGAAATAAGAGAAATTAATTTAATTGATGCAAAAAAAGCCTTAAAGGAAGTAGGATTAGAACTTGAAACTAATATAGAAATAACACAAGATATGAAACAAGAGGAAATAATAATAAAAGAACAATTACCAAAGCCAGGGATAAAGGTAAAAAAAGGAAGTAAAGTTAGTGTGGAAATATAAATGTAATTTTTGTTCTTATAAATAAAATAAGAAAAAGTATTAGAGTATATAGTTTATATTAAAATTAATATAAACTATATACTCTAAAATGTTATCATTCAATTTTACCACAAGCAATTTTAATTCCAGAATTTCCGACTTGGTTGAGATTTAAAATCATCAGGCATATCATGTATAATAACTACTTTTCCAATAATATCTTTTATTTTAAACTTATTAATTAAAACACTCATATAAGCATATCCGTTATTTTCAATTAAAGGAGGTAAATCTCCAATGTGAAAAGGATGCAAACAATTTGTAGTATTTAAATGTGATTTAGCATTTGCAAATTCATCATTGAAATTTCCACTACAAGAACTACCTTCATGTATGTGAAAACCAAAGAAACGACCAATACAATGGTCTTTGGATTGTGGTAAGCCATTAATTTTGGCAGTAACAATAATACCATTTTTTGTTTCTTTAAAAGTAACAATACCATCTATATTTGGATAGCTTTTTCCTCCTTTTATATGTGCTTTAGCATTATTAAAAATATTTGTAAACATACGTCACCTCAGAACTTATTATTTATATTAATATAGTATTCAAACCAAAATTAAAATGTTAAAAAAGCATATGTAAATAAAAATGAAATAAATTTGTAATTAAAAAGTAATATAAGAGTTATAAGTAAATAATCCCTAAGAAAAAACAAATAAAATTGAAGAAAAAGGTTAATAAAAAAGTAACAAAAAATTTACAGGGCTATCATAGTATGATATAATAAAAATAGAATTTTATAATAAAGGGAGGATTTATAATGAAAAAGAGTGAAAACAGTAGGAAAATGAGACTAAGTATTTACTTTACTTTCTTACTAATACTATTTTTATCATTAACAATATCTAGTGAAGTATTTGCACTAGAAGAAAAACAAAATTTATCGGATAATGAACAACAATTAGCAAAAACAAGTACTAATAATGACAGGTGTTATTTATCAGATATCCCATATGATGTAAGTCAATCAAATGTAGGCTGGGGAAGTATAACATTAGATCAAAACTTAGAAACTGCATATAATCAAGGATTAATAACTTTGATTGTAGATGGACAACAAAAAAAATTTTTAAAAGGAGTATCAGCTCATGCAACAAGTACACTAATATATAATATAACAGGACTTGGATATGATTATTTTTCTACATATTATGGAGTAGATGCGAGTCGTGGGACAAATGGAAATGGTGTTAAATTTGCTATATATACTTCAGCAGATGGAGAAAATTGGGATTTACATACACTAGTTTCACCACCAGTAAAGAAAGGAAACAGCGAGGCTGAATTTATAACAGTAGATATAAGGGGAAAAAATTATATAAAATTATATGCTCATAATAATGGTAATGCTACAGCAGACCATGCTGTTTATGCAAATGCTAAATTATACAAAGAAGGCTATGAAGAAAATGAAGAAACAGTAGATTTTATAAAAACACTAGAAGAATATGATACAATAATTAAATCTTATGATGGACAAGAAATAACAGGTAATTATGAGTTATCACTATTACAAAGAGAATTTGTAAAAAATATAGGGTATGAGTTATTACAATCTTTTACAACTTTAAATGAAGAAAATAGAGAAACAATATCTTGGTTAATGAATGATGTTGAAAATTTACGTCTTTATATGCTTGGAGGAACACCAGATGGTGGAAGTTATTATAATTCATTAAAGATACTTACTAGACTTTATGTTGAATATTCTAGTGATTTTAACAATACAGAACTTTTAAACAATCCAACATATCCAAAAATGACTTATGGAGACTTATACAAAAAGATGGTAATGTCAATTGCCTTAACACATACACAAAGAGTAGGATTATGGATGCAATCTGGTAATGTGGAAAATCAATCAGATCCACTTAGACGTTATGCAATATTTAAATACATGCATAAAAATAGTAAATTGAAAGCAACAGATAGTATGGATATGACACATATATTTGAAGATCTACGTGTTGAAGAAATGCGTTTTATTATGAATAATTCAATAGATGATGAAGAAATCTTATGGTTAAATAAATATGCACAAGATAAAATAGATAAAGAGCCAGGAAAAACATGGAGCTATTTAACACCTCATCCATATATAGCTTATGTATGGCCAAATTATGGAAATCCAGTGTATTATGATGTAAATAACGTAAACTATTTTAATGAATTATTTGCAGTAAATAAATCAAATGACAATGTTGGTACAGAATTAGTTGATGAAAATGGGGAAAAGACTGGAAAGATAGGTTTATTTGATTCAGAATTTGTTATACCTGGAGGAAAAAATAATCCCGAGTATAGGATAAAAATAACAAGAGGTACTTCAGAACGTAAGATATACAAAGTATGGATGAACTTTAGAAATAAATTTGGAACTGGTTGTGTTTGTGGTGGTATATCAAAAAGTGGTTCCAACATTCGTGTAACTCATGGAATACCTGCAACAGTTATTGGTCAACCAGGACATGCTGCACTTTTATTCTACAGTAAAGATGGAGAAGGAAGAGGATTTTGGAGAATTGATAATGATGTATCTGGATGGACATTATCTGAAAAAAGCGAAAGAATGTTATTAGGATGGGGAAATGGTAGTTATGCTAGAGGTTCATACCAAGTAGTATACATGGAACTAGCACAAGCAGCAGTAAATGACTATGAAAATTTAGTAAAAGCTGAAGAACAAGTTATGCTTGCAAAATTATATAATAGTGATTTAACAGATGAAGCAAAGAAACAAGCAGCTTTAGAAAAACAAGAAGAACTATATAGAAAAGCATTAGAAATACAACCTATAAATTTTGATGCTTGGCTTGGATTAATTGAGGTATATAATGCAAATGAAACTAAAACAGAAGATGACTTCTATGATTTAGCTGAAGAAATAGCAGAAAATTTAAAATATTTCCCATTACCAATGTATCATGCAACAAATTTAATAAAACCAAGATTAACAAGTATACAAAACTCATATAAATTTACACTTTTACAAACAAGAACATTAACAGAGGCAAGTACAACACCTAACAATACAGCTGATAGTTTTACTGTAGTTCAACCGGGTGTTACGAAAGTAGAAGCAAACTTTTTATTAGGAAAATTAGATAAAACAATAGCAACATTCTCATTTGATGGAACAGATGCTGGAAAAATTGTATTATCAAGTCGTTTTGATGGAAATGGTGTTCGTTGGGATTATTGTTTAACTGGAAAAGGTGAAAATACAGATTGGGAAAATGCAGACTGGAAAGAAGTTTCATTTACTGGAGAAGAAGAACACAAATGGACATTAACACCTGAAGAAATAAGCAGTATTACAGCAGAAAATGATATTTATGTTCATATTGTCGGAGTAAACTATGATGAAGACAATTTATATAAAATAGATATAACAGAACAAACTAACTTAGCTAACTTATATGCTAATGATTTGGAAAATCGTGTAGTAGGAGTTAATTTAAATACAGAATGGCGTTATACTGAAAATGATGCGTGGACTTCATACAGTGTAAGTTCCCCAGATTTAACTGGAAATAAAACTGTACAAGTAAGACAAGCAGCAACAGGTACAAAACTAACAAGTCCTGCATCACCTATATATAATTTTACAGAAGACAACCAACCAAGTACAAGAAAGTACATACCAGTATCACATCTAAATATTCATGCTGTTTCAACACAAGCTACAAATAATGCAGGAGCAGCAACATATGCTATAGATGCAAACTATAATACAAGATATCACTCTGCATGGAATGGAACAGATACACAACGTTATATTACTATTAAACTAGATAAACCAGTTTATCTATCAGCAGTTGAATTTGTCCCTGCAGGAGGAGGAAACGGAAGAATTGTTAAAGGTGAAGTTTTAGGTAGCTTAACAGGAGAAGATGATTCATGGGTTAGCTTAGCAAATAATGAGAGTACACCTTGGTCATGGCCATCTCAGGCAAATACTGTTGAAGCGGCAAAGACTTTAACGAAGAGTTTTGAAATTCCAGAAGAAAAAAGACAAGAAAAAGTACAATATGTTAAAATTATTGCACACCAAACAAATGGAAATTGGTTTGCAGCAAGAGCATTTAACTTATATCAAGACATAACAAAAGTTGATGAACATCCAACAGCAGGTATTGGATATAGTACAACTGAAAATACAAGTGAACCAGTAGTAGCAAGACTTATAAATCCAAGTACAGAAATTATAATAACAAACAATGATGGAAAAGATACATATATATTTAATGAAAATGGTGAATTTGAATTCCAATTTGAAGATGAAAATGGAAATAAAGGTTCAGCACTTGCTAAAGTAACTTGGATAGACAAACAAGCTCCAACAGTTGATATAAATTATAAACTAAGTGATGACAAAAAATTAACAGCTATATTAGACAATATAAATGAAGATGTATATTTATTGGATAGTAACAACAAGAAAACAAACTTTATCGAAGTTGAAGATGGAAAAATAGTAAGCATATCATTCTTAGATGAAAATGAAGAATCATATAAAGTATCTAAATTAGATGAAAATAAAGTTACTGAAAAAATTACATATAAAAATACTACAGGTAAAGTAGATAGAATTAAATACTATTCAATTACATTTAAAAAAGACGAAAATGGTAATGTACTAAGTGAAGTTGAATCAAGAGTAGGAATTGATGCAGACGGAAATACTGTTACATTAACTGAAAGTGAAATAGAAGAACTTAAAACATTAGAAGCAATGAGATCAAATCCATTAGAATTTTACTTAGAAAAAAATCAAGAATATGAATTTATACTTCTTGATAAAGCAAGCAATATAGCATATAAAAACATAAAAGTTGATTATATTGAAAATGATACTAAAATTTTAGCAAGTGATATAACATATAGCACAAGGGTAGCAACAAAGGAAAATGTTACAGCTACTATTAAACCATACCTAATAGATATGGAAGGAAAGAGTTGTAATGTTGAAATTATAAATAATGACAAAAATACAATATATACTTTTACTGATAATGGCGAATTTACTTTCCAATACGCAGAAACAAAAGAAAATAAAGAGGAAGAGGCTGAAGTAAAAACACATAAAGCAGTTGTTGATTGGATTGATAGAAAAGCACCAACAGCAGAAATAAGATATAGTACACAAGAAACAACAAATAATGCAGTAGTAGCAACTTTAGTAAATGAAAGTGAAGAAATATTAATTACAAACAATGGAACAAGTAGAGAATTTACATTTAACGAAAATGGAGAATTTACATTTAAGTTTGTAGATAAAGCAGGAAATGAAGGAACAGCTAAAGCTACTGTAAATTGGATAAATAAAGAAATAGCATTTAGTTCTGAAAAATACAAAATAGAAAATGGAGTTATTAGAGAACTAAGAGCGACAGTTAAAGATAAGGCTGGAACAACTGTGAAAGAATTTACAGAAAATGTAACAACAAATAGTGAGCTTACATTTATAAATACAGATGGAAAAATACTAACTAAGAATGAAGCACTAAAAACAGGCTGTAAAGTAAGAGTAGGACAATTTAAAGAGTATGTGCTTGTAGTAACAGGTGATATAAATGGAGATGGAAAATTAGGAGCAACAGACATTGCAAAATTAAAAAAACATATAGCTAAAATAGAATCATTAGGTGGAGAACAAGTATTAGCAGCAGATGTAAACGGAGATGGAAAAGTATCATCAACAGACCTTGCAAGATTGAAAAAGGCTATAATTGGATTAATAGAGTTATAGATGAATGGTTATAAATATAGTCAAATTGAGCAAGAAATGAATTTTATGTTGTGTAAATAAAAATACTATAGTTTTAAAAGATAGAGAATATTTTACAATTAAAAATGTAAAATATTTTCTATTTTTATATACAAATATACAAAAATTGTTGTACTAAGAAAAAATAGTTAACATTTGCAATTTCCATAATGTTGTGTTATAATATAAAAGGTTTGTGAGAAAAACTCACAATAGGTAACTAATAATAATTGCTAAATAGCAGAAAAAGGAGAGACGAAATGAAAAAAGAAATTGTGGACACAAAAAAAGAGCGGAAAGTGTCAAAGGCACTTTCAAAGTGGTATGAGGATGAGACAAAAGCCATAAATACAGTACTTAAAACACCATTGTTTTGGTACATTATCATGCTAATTCCATGCTTGTTGGGGGGATATTTGTTTAGCTTTAAAGAACTAGGTTATGGAGCCTTCAGGTTTAATGAAGGAACATACGAATATATTGAAGGCGTCATGAGAGAAAATTTAAATCAGTCTTATGATGATAATGGAGAACTTCTTGGAGCAGGATTGGATGGACAAAAGTTGCGGGAAATGGTTGATGGTTATGCAGAGAGATACAAAGATGGAAAGTTGACACTAGAATGTGTCATAAAAGATGGCTACTTTGAAGCTATAATGACTGCAGAACTAAGCGACAATTATGAAATAATTGGAGAACCAAGCAAAAATTATCCATCCACAAAGGAATATGCAGAACAGGTAAGATATGATTTGGGAATTAGGACTTTAATATATGCTGTAATAGCATGGGTGGCATGTATTTTGGCAGTGTCATTTTTAAGAATTGTTTTATGTATATTTAAGGCATTAATAAAAAAGGATACTAAGAGCAAAGAAATTGACGAACCTAAGCTGGAAGTGGTAAATGCCGAAGAGAATAAATCAGCATAAAGCTAATGCATGAATAGGTGAGTTTTTTGCAATAGCTATTTGGAAGTGTAAAAATTTTTTATTTAGGTTATCTCTAAAAGGAGAAGAGGGTAAATTATTTGTAAATAAACACTCTCTTTTTCTATTATATAATATTTATAAAGAAATTTAATTAATAAGTAGAAACTGTAATATTTTTAATAGACTAGAATAATTTAAATAGAATATTTTAAATGTAAAAAAAAAGCGGTACTAGAATGTACTGCTTTTTTAATTGTTAGAAGTATTTAATTATAACAGAAATAATGACCACTTGCTTCAATATATTTCCAAATATTAGGTGCTTTAGGAGAACGAGCCTGAAAAACCACATAATCAGGCATTTGAGTGTCTATGCGTCCACGTAAATATTCTTCTACATCATGTTTTACCATTTCAGATGGTTCATTGTCAATTAATCCATTCGTAGTAGGAGCATATTGTCCAAATTGGTATACAACCTCGTAAAGTGTATCTGGAAAGTCCTCTGATTTTATTCTATTCTCAATAACATTTGCAACATAGCAACGTTCCATGGAAGTACAAATTAGTAAACCTGCCTCAGCGTTCACAATATGGCACATTAAGTCATAATATTCTTCGAAAAAATCATCTGCTATTTTTTGGGCATCAATAAAAACAAGTGCCAATTTTTCGTGGTCTTTATTAAATTTTTGTTGTAGTTCCAATACGTTTTCATAATCTGTTTTATATGAATCAACAAATGAATCGTATTGCTCTTGATACAGGCAAAGATACTTTGGAATTTTGGATATCATACCAAGATAAGTATTATATGTATCCTTATATAAAGAAAGTTCTTCTTTAATTTTAGATACTTTTTGTAGATATTCATCATAACTCTCAGAAAGAGAGTTGAAATGCATATTTGCAATACTACATACAGGAGCATTACAAACATCATCATAAGCTTCAATAATTTCAATCTTTAATTTTTCAATTTCAGAAAGACGAGTACTTATCCCATTATAGTCATTTTTCAATTTAAGTAAATCTTCTTCACTGGGGATTATGACTACATTAGAATTGAGTTCTTCTTCGTTAGATAAAGTTGAAATTTGTTTATTATTTAATGTAGTTTCATTTTGAATCTGAATTACAATATTACTTCTTATATCATCCACTTCATCAGCATTCAATACACGAATCAAATACAATGTAACAAATATAAATACAATTACAAAGCATAGAAAGTGCAAAAAATGCAATAATCTTTTTCTGTATGTTGTCCGCATCTGTTTAATACTTCTCCTTTCAAATTTGTATAGATAAGATTATAACATAAAATGTAAAATTATGTCAATAAAAAAACGAATAATTACAGGGAAACTTCATGAAATATTACAATTTTGTAATATTTCATGAAATTGCCTTGTAATTATTAAAAAAATATATATGAAAACCTATACAAATTTTTAATTTAGTTATATAATAAACGTGAAAAATTATAAATGGAGGTTGTACCATGAAATTAAAAGAAATTTTAGTAGGAATTGATGGGATAAAGGCAAGAGGAAATTTGGATTTAGAGATTACAAATATAGATTCTGATTCAAGAAATATAGAAGAAAAGGGAATGTTTGTAGCAATACAAGGCTATGAAACAGATGGAATAGAATATATAGCTGGAGCAATTGAAAATGGTGCAAAGGTAATAATGATAAGTGAAAATGTAGATATAAAAAAAATTAAGGTACCAGATAATATTACTCTTATAGTAGTACCAGATACAAGAGTAGCACTTGCTATTTGTGCTTGCAATTTTTATAATAATCCATCAAGGAAATTTAAACTTATTGGAATTACAGGAACAAAAGGAAAAACTACAACTACTTATATGATAAAGAAAATTTTAGAAAAACAAGGAAAAAAAGTAGGATTAATTGGAACAATTGCAACCTACATAGGTGATAAAAAAATAGAAGAAAGTGTAAGAACAACACCAGAAAGTATAAAATTACAAAAAATATTTGCAGATATGGTAAATGAAAATGTTGATGTAGTTGTTATGGAAGTATCATCTCAAAGTTTAAAATTAAACAGAGTTTTAGGCTGTGATTTTGATATAGGAGTATTTACAAACTTTTCACAAGAGCATATTAGTAAAAAAGAGCATCTAGATATGGAAGACTACTTTAATTCAAAACTAAAATTATTTGATATGTGTAAAGTAGCGTTTACAAATGCAGATGATATATATGGTGCAAAAGTAGCAAAGGTTGCAAAGACTCCAGAAATAACAACATATGGAATAGATAACTTCTGCCATATACTTGCAAAAGACATAACAATTACAAATTCATATGTTGATTTCAAAGTAAAAATAGATAATAAAAATGAAAGAGTAAAAACTTGTATTCCAGGAAGATTTAGTGTATATAATTCACTTGCTGCAATATGTGTATGTACAAAACTTGGAGCAAATGCAGAACAAATAAAAGAAGCATTACAAGAAGTTAGAGTTCCAGGAAGAAGTGAACTTGTAGATAATAAAAAAGAATTAACAATAATGATTGATTATGCACATACTCCAGAAAGCTTAGAAAGCATACTACAAGCAGTAAAATCATATACAAAAGGAAAAGTAATATCAGTATTTGGCTGTGGAGGAGATAGAGATCATATAAAACGTCCACTAATGGGAGAAATATCTGGAAGAGTTGCAGACTATACAATAGTTACAAGTGACAACCCAAGAACAGAAAAACCAAAAGATATAATTTCTGATATTGAAGTTGGAATAAAAAAGACAAAAGGTCAATATACTTGTATAGAAGATAGAACAGAGGCAATAAAAAAAGCAATTGAAATGGCAACAAAAAATGATATTGTTGTACTTGCAGGAAAAGGACATGAACCATACCAAGAAATAAATCATGTTAAATACCCATTTGATGAAAGAATTATAGTAAGAGATATTATTAATAAAATGAAATAAAATATTAATTAAATAATAGAAGGGCGAACACAACGTTCACCATACACAATAAAATTAGAAAAATAAAATTAGAATAAACAATATGTTTATCTAATATATAATGAAGGGTGAGAAAATTGAATTATTTTCAGATAAAAATACTATTACTATCCTTTATAGCAACAGTTATTTTAGGAATAATTGCAATACCTATTTTAAAAAAACTAAAAGTAGGTCAAATAGAAAGAGAAGATGGACCCCAAACACATTTATCAAAACAAGGAACTCCAACAATGGGAGGAGTAATACTTGCGGGTTCAATTGCTATACTAATAGTATTTGTATTTTTAAGTTACGCAACAGATCAATTAGAACTTGCAAAAAGACTAATTCCACTTGCATTGCTAACATTAGGATTTGGACTAATTGGGTTTATAGATGATATAAAAAAACTGGTATTTCATAATACAAAAGGATTAAAACCTGCATACAAAATGATAGGATTACTTACAATAGCAGTAATATATGTAATTTATATAATAAAAATAATAAACTTAGGAACAGATACATTTATACCAATATTAAAAATAAGTATTAATTTACCAATATGGATATATATTCCATTTGCAATATTTGTTATATTAGGAACAACAAATGCTATTAACCTAACAGACCGGAGTAGATGGGCTATGCCCAACAGTATCAGCAATAATTATTACATGTTTAACAGTAATAGGAATAATATATGATGTAAAAGAAGTAGTAATATTTGGAACAATAGTAATAGGAGCATGTCTTGGATTTTTACTATTTAATATGCATCCTGCAAAAGTATTTATGGGAGATACAGGGTCACTGCTTTTAGGTGGAGTAATTGTAGCATTGGCCTTATACTTAAAAATACCATTTATACTAATAATTATAGCACTAATTCCAGTACTTGAAACAGTATCAGTAATATTGCAAGTTTTATACTTTAAAAGAACAGGAAATAGAATTTTTAAAATGGCACCACTACACCACCACTTCGAATTATCTGGCTGGGGAGAAAACAAGGTTGTATCAGTATTTAGCATAATAACGCTAGTGCTTTGCATTGCTGGATTATTTGCTATATAAAGTTAAGGTTACTGAAAATATAGAGAAAATGATTTTTGAGTGAATGTAACAAATTTACTTGTTAGAAGTGGACATCGGAAGTAAATAATAAATAGTGAAGAGTACAAAATTTTTCGAATTTTAAGAAAGGGGAGAACTAATTGAAAAATCAAAACATAAAAGAAACACAGTCAAAAGAAAAGCCATTTGATTTTGTATTATTTATAACAGTATTAATATTACTAGCAATGGGCATAGTAATGGTACTATCAGCAAGTTCTCCATCTGCTTTAGCTGAAAGCGGAAACAGTTATTCATATGTAACAAGGCAAGCAATATTTGCAGTAATAGGAATTGCTATAATGCTAATCATATCAAAAATAGACTACAAAATATACTCGAAATTTGCAAACATTGCCTACATAGGATCTATCATAATACTTGCAGTAGTGCCAATAATTGGTTCTGCTAGTAAAGGAGCTACAAGATGGTTAGATTTAGGCTTTATAAGATTTCAACCATCAGAAATAGCAAAAATAGCCTTGATAATTTTTTATGCAACATGGCTTACAAAAAATAAAGATAATCTAAAAAATTTTAAAAATGGATTTATAAAACCACTTTTATACATAGTTCCAATTGCAATAATTTTAATTATATTTCAGGATCACTTAAGTGTTACTATCATTATAATAGCAGTCATATCAATTATGATGATAATGGCAGGAACTAAATTAAAATACTTTATTACAATAGGAAGTATTGGAGCAGTAGGAGTGGCAGGAGCCTTATTTGCACTTGCTAAATTTACAGAAAAAGGAGGGTTTCGTATTTCCAGAATAACTACCTTCTTAAATCCATGGAGCGATATTCAAGGTGATGGTTGGCAAATTATACAAAGTTTATATGCAATAGGTTCAGGACGGATTATTTGGAGCAGGACTAGGAGAAAGCAAGCAAAAATTTTTATACATACCAGAACCACACAACGATTTTATATTTTCAGTACTTGCAGAAGAATTAGGATTTATTGGTTGTACAGTTGTTATTATATTATTTGCAATATTTATTTGGAGAGGATTTTTAGTGGCAATGCGTGCAAAAGACATGTTTGCAAGTTTAGTAGCAGTAGGAATTACATCATTAATAGGATTACAAGCAATAATGAATATAGCAGTTGTAACATCATCAATGCCAAATACAGGTATACAATTACCATTTTTCAGTTATGGAGGAACAGGACTTGTAATACTATTATGTTCAGTAGGAATATTATTAAACATATCAAGGTCATGTGAGAAAATATAAGGTCGAATTAATTTTAACTTAACTATTTTATACTAGGAGGTACCATGAAAGTTATAATTGCAGCAGCAGGAACAGCGGGGCATATTAACCCAGGTCTTGCAATAGCAAATAAAATAAAAAAAGAAAATCCAAAATCTGAAATAATATTTTTAGGGACTACCAGAGGACTTGAGAATGATTTAGTACCAAGAGCAGGATATGAACTAAAAACAATAGAGGCATATGGACTTTCAAAAAGTATAAGCTTGCAAAGTATAAAGAAAAATATAAAAACACTAAAAGGAGTAAGCCAAGCAAGAAAAATAGTAAAAGAATTTTCGCCAGATATAGTAATTGGAACAGGAGGATATATTTGTGGGGCAAGCATACTTGCAGCAAACAAATATAAAATTCCAACAATGCTTCATGAAAGTAATGCATTTCCAGGAAAAGCAGTAAAAATGCTATCTAAAAAAGTAGATACAATATTAGTAACTTTTGAAGATGCAAAAAAGTTAATACCAAAAGCAAAAAACATTGTAGTAACAGGAACACCAACTAAAATAAAGGACTTAAAATTAACAAAAGAACAAAAAAATGAAGTAATAACAAAACAGGGTTTACAAACTAATAAACCAGTAGTACTAATATTTGGAGGTTCACAAGGAGCAAAAGCAATTAATGATGTTATTATAAAAATAATAAACGAAAAATTAAACAAAAATTATCAAATTATGTGGGCACCAGGACCACTTCAATATGACATAGTAAAAAATCAAATAAAAATAGATCAATTAAGAGATATAAAAATAGTTCCATATATATATAATATGGAGGAAGTATTAAATGCTTGTGATCTAATAATATCAAGAAGCGGAGCAATGACGATAACAGAAATATCAAAAGTAGGAAAACCAAGTATACTTGTACCACTACCAAATGTAAGTAATAATCACCAAGAATACAATGCAAAAGTATTACAAAATATAGGAGCTGCAAAAATTATATTAAACCAAGACCTAACATCAGATGCATTAAATAAACAAATAGAAGAAATAGTACAAGATGAAAAAGAAATGCAAACAATGGGAAAAAATGCAAAAAAGATTGCTGTAAGTAATGTAGAAGAGAAAATATATGAGGAGATAAAAAAATTAATCTAATTTTACAAACAAAATAGCAGGTGTAATTAGCTGAGTTTGTTTAGCAGGTGATTGCTTATCTTTTATTTTGTTGGTAACTTTTACTATGCTACATGTTTTGGGAAGCTTAAATGTTAGTTCATATGGAAAAGTTATTTTTGGGTAAACTGTAATAGCAGAACATGTTTTATTAAAAAAAGCAAGAAGTTTTCTTGCTTTTTTGTATATGGTATAGTAGAATAGAAAAATAAAACAAGAAAGGTGGAGATATTATACAGGGGATTGGAATTGGTGTTAGTGATTTCAAAATGTTAAGAATGAGAGATAATTATTTTATTGATAAGTCGTTATATATAAAAGATATTATAGAAAATCAATCAAATGTATTATTAATAACAAGACCACGTCGTTTTGGAAAAACACTTAACTTTTTATGGAGTAACATTTAAAGATAACACATATTTGGAAAAAAATAGTAATAATAGGAGTAAGTAGGGTAGCAAAAGAAAGCATATTTAGCTGGAGCAAATAACTTTAAAGTGTATACAGTATTAGATAATGAATTTAGTGACGATTTTGGAATAACAGAAGAAGAAATGGACAAAATTATAAAAGATTTTAAAATACAAGATAAAAAAGAAGACATAAAAAAATGGTATGATGGATATACCATAGGAAATATAAAAGAAAAAATAGAGAGATTACTAAATGATGAACCATTAGAAGTATATATAGACCAGGAAACAGTAATATTAAACATAGAACAAAATGAAAATAACATATGGGGGTATTGGTAGGAACAGGATATTTAAAAGTAATAGAAACAGTGGATATATCAGAAGGGGTATATAAAGTAACTATACCAAACAATGAAATAAAAGAATTATTTAGAAGTATAGTAAGAAACTGGTTTAATGATAAAGTAATAGGAAATGTCTAAGAAGCATACTAAAAGACCTAGTAACATTAAATTTAAAAGAATTCGAAAAGAAATTTGATGTACTAGTAAGCAAGATGTTTAGTTTCATGGATGTAGGAGAAAATACAGCAGAAAACTTTTACTATGCATTTGTATTAGGAATGTTAGTAGGACTAAGAGACACTTACTATGTAAATTCAAACCGTGAATCAGGATTTGGTAGATATGATATAATGCTAGAGCCAAAAGATAAAACAGCAAATAGCTTTATAATGGAATTCAAAGTATTAGAAATAAAGAAGAAAAAACAATAGAAGATACAATAAAAAATGCAAAAAATCAAATAGAAGAAAAGAAATACGAAGAAAATTTAAAAGAAAGAGGATTTACAAATATAACAAAAATGGTATTTGCATTTTGTAGAAAAGATGTAAAAATGGAGGTATATTAAAAAAGATTAAAATTCCAAAAAAGCTTGCAAAAAGAAATTATATGGTCTAGAATATTTTAAGATAAAACAAGTTTAAGGAGGAAATTATGGCAGATAAATTAATTATAGTAGAATCACCTGCAAAGGCAAATACTATTAAAAAATTTTTAGGTGGAAACACAAAGGTGGTGGCATCTCAAGGTCACATTCGTGATCTTCCTAAATCTAAATTAGGAGTAGATGTGAATAATAATTTCGAACCAGAGTATATAAATATTAGAGGAAAAGGGGATTTAATTAAGAGCTTAAAAAAAGATGCAAGTTCTTGTAAACAAGTGTACCTTGCAACTGACCCTGACCGTGAGGGAGAAGCTATTGCTTGGCATTTAGCTCATATCTTAGGTATAGATGAAAAGCAGGATGTTAGAGTAACATTTAATGAAATAACTAAAGGTGCTGTGCAAGAAGCAATTAAACACCCAAGAAAAATAGATATGAATTTAACAGATGCTCAACAAGCAAGACGTGTATTAGATAGAATTGTTGGTTATAAAATTAGTCCAGTTTTATGGAAAAAAGTAAGACGTGGTTTATCTGCACGGTAGAGTTCAATCTGTTGCTGTTAAGTTAATTGTGGATAGAGAAGGAGAAATACAAAAATTCATACCAGAAGAATACTGGAACATATATGCTACTTTACAGGATGAAAAATCTAAAAAAACTTTTGAAGCAAAATTTTATGGTAAAAATAACAAAAAATTAGAACTCCATAAAAAAGAAGAAGTAGATAAAATTTTAGAACAAATAGAAAAGGCAAATTATATTGTACAAGAAGTAAAAAGAGGAGAAAAGAAAAGGACACCTGCTCCACCATTTACTACAAGTACAATGCAACAAGAAGCATCAAGAAAATTAGGATTTACCTTAAAGAAAACCATGAGTGTCGCTCAAACACTATATGAGGGAGTTAAAATACCAGAAAAAGGAACAGTAGGTCTTATTACATACATGAGAACAGATTCTACAAGAATTTCAGAAGTGGCAAGAGCAGCTGCTAAAGTAGAAATATTAAGAACATATGGTGAAGAATATTATGAAAATAGATATTATAGAACAGGAAAAGATGCTCAAGATGCACATGAAGGTGTAAGACCAACATATGCAGATATAAAACCAGAAGATATAAAAGATGTCTTAACAAATGACCAATATAAATTGTATAAATTAATTTATAATAGATTTATAGCAAGCCAAATGTCTGTTGCAGTGTATGATACATTATCTGTTACAATTGAAGCAAATAGTTATATATTTAAAGCAAATGGACAAAACTTAAAATTTAAAGGATTTATGGTATTATATGTTGAGGGGGAAGAAGATAAACAAGAAGAAGAAAATACGAAAATACCAGACTTACAAGAAAATCAAATAGTAAAAAGACAAAACATAGAGCCAAAACAAAGTTTTACAGAACCACCACCACGTTATACAGAAGCAAGTTTAGTAAAAGCATTAGAAGAAGAAGGAATAGGAAGACCAAGTACATATTCTCCAACAATAACAACAATATTAGAAAGAAGATATATAGAAAAGGTACAAAAACAATTAGCACCAACTGATTTAGGAATAATAGTAAATAAACTTTTAATAGAAAATTTTAAAGATGTAGTAAATGTAGAATTTACAGCTAATATGGAAAATGAATTTGATAAAATTGCAGAAGGAAAAGAAGAATGGAAAAAAGTAATAAAGGAATTCTATACACCATTTGAAAAAGTGGTAGAAAAAGTAGAAAAAGAATTAGAACATGTAAAATTAGTAGAAGAAGTATCAGATGTGCCATGTGAGAAATGTGGTAAAATGATGGTAATAAAATATGGAAAATATGGAAAATTTTTAGCATGTCCAGGATATCCAGAATGTAAAAATGCAAAACCTTTTGTAGAAACAATAGATGTGCCATGTCCAAAATGTGGTGCAAAAGTACAAATTAGAAAAACAAAGAAAAAAAGAAATTACTACATATGTGAAAACAACCCAGCATCATGTGATTATATATCATGGAATAAACCAAAAAAGGGTGAAAAATGGAATCCAGAAGAGAAAGTAGAACTAGAAGAAAAAGTTACTAAAAAAAAGAAAACTACCAAAAAAACAACAGCTAAAAAGTCAACAACTAAAACTGCGAAGAAAAAATAGAAAATATTATGTTGCTAACATAGTCTGCTATATGATATAATAAATATGTAGTAAAAGTAAAAAGAGGAGAGACAAATGGATAATTGTGAAAATGAAGCAAGAAAGATATTAAACAGAGGATTTGAGCTAATAGCTAAACAAAATATTAATAGCTTAATTAGAAAAGAAAATATAAAAAGTTTTATTCATGAGTCAACTGAAGGCAGAAAAAGATTATTAAGAACATTAGAAGAAAGTGTGAAATATGAAAAAGACGAAGAAGTAAAAAAAAGACTAGAAGAAAGATGTATTAAAATAAAGCATGAACTACAATTGCTTATAAAAGAAGAAGAATTGTTTGAGGAAGAATATGCAAAATACTTAGAAACATATAAAAACGAAAAATATGATAGGGAACAAAGAAAAAAGGAAATAGATGAAACAATTGAACATATAGAGGGAGAAGAAATACTAAAAGAAGAGGATAGTGCATATTGGAGTGAATATATAATTAAACCAGTATTAGATGTAACAGGTACAGAAAATCCAATAAGTGTCAAAGATATAGTAGATAATAAAAAGTTAGATGTTTTTACAATGAATGATGCAATGACACTGAATCAAAGTGGAGAAACAAAAAAAATAAAAAGAGCTTTAGATAGATATCAGATAACTAAAAGAGAAGGTAAAGAAATAAATTTAGATATGAATTTTAATGGAAATAGACATAAAACTTCACGAAGAGGGCATATAGATTTTGGTGAAAGATAGGGTATAAAAAAATATATGAGTAAACAAATGTGGAAACCAGGAACATTTATATATCCAATACCAGCAGTAATGGTAAGTTGTGGCACAATGGAAAAATCAAACATTATAACAATTGCATGGACAGGTATATTAAATACAAATCCGGCAATAGTATATATATCAGTAAGACCAACAAGGTATTCATATAATTTAATAAAAAAACAAGGAGAATTTGTAATAAATCTTACAACAGAAGAATTAGCCTATCAAACTGATTGGTGTCGGAGTAAAATCTGGAAAAGATGTGGACAAATTTAAAGAAATGAATTTAACAAAAGAAAAAGCAAATTTTGTTAATTGTCCAATGATAAAAGAGAGTCCAGTTTCAGTAGAATGTAAAGTAAAACAAATAAAAGAATTTGGAAGCCATCATACATTTATAGCAGAAGTATTAGCAATTAATGCAGACAAAAAATACATAGATAAAACAGGAGCATTTGATATATCAAAATGTAATTTGATTAGTTATAGCAATGGAGGATACTACAAGGCTCGGGAAAAAAATTGGAAAATTTGGTTTTTCAGTTAAAAAGAAGAAAAAGAAAGGTAAGAAATAAATGGATGGTGCAGAAGACAACAAATTAGAAAAAGATACATTAGATAAAGATATATTGCAGGAAAATATATCAAATGAGTTTATAGAACAAGAAAAAATATTAGAACAAACATATAAAGCAATAGAGTATTATGATAATTGCAACATACTAGCTAATGATGACATAATTAGAAATGCAGATTATAGAGAAGACTTAGAATCTGATGATGGAAAAACTAAAATTTTTGATTATAAAGAAGAACATGAACTTATGCTTATAGGAACTAGTAAATTAAATATTTTAAAAGCGAAAGTAAAAAATGCAGTTTATAGTATAAAATCATTTATAATGGGATTAATATCAAAAAATAATAATAAAAATGAAGAAAGCTATGAAATAGAAAAAAGGAAAGTAACGACAAAAGAAGAATCAAATATTAATCTGGTAAAAACAAATGAGGTTCCAGTAAAAGAGATAAATAATAAAATACTAAGTTATAATAATTATAATAGGTATGAAATACAAAATAGCAAACACATAACAGGTGCTTCAGGTTCAATATTTTATAATAACCAAGAACAAGGAGAAAATGCAGTTAGTAAAGAACAACAAGAAAGTACTAATATAAAAGAAAAAACAAAATATATTGATATACCTGATAGAAGTGGTGCAACAAGAAATGAAGAAATGGAAAGATAGAAATTTTAGAATTAACAAAAAATGACATCAAAATAGTAAGAAAATACAAATAAATTTTACTATTTTGATGTTATTTTTTTGAGATAAAAATATAAAAAATATAAAATATTATAAAAAGTGCGTATAAATATTGACACATCTAAGTATTTGTGATAAACTATCTTAGCATATTGATTAAAAGATATGTTCACATCGTTTAAATAAAGTAGGAAAAGAGATTACGGAGGTGTATTTAACATGGCTGCAAAAGGACCAAGAGAACATATTACATTAGAATGTACAGAATGTAAAAGAAGAAACTATATGACACAAAAAAACAAAAGAAACAATACTGATAGATTAGAAATTATAAAGTATTGTAAATTCTGCAAAAAACGTACAACACACAAAGAAACAAAATAAATAAGCTATTTTAAGGAGGAAATAAAATGGCGAAAGAACCAAAAAACAAAAAGGAAAGCAATAGACATTTTTTTAAAGATTTTAAAGCAGAACTAAAAAAAGTTATTTGGCCAACACCAAAACAAGTTGCAAACAATACTACAGCAGTTATCACAATAGTATTATTAACTGCGATAATTGTTTTTGCCTTGGATGTAGCTTTTGAAAAGTTAAATACACATGGAATAGATAAACTAAGAAGTGTTGTTACAAAAAATGATAACAGTATATCTAATGAAGTAGATGAAAATACAGTGCAAAATAATACAATAGGAGAGGAAACTACAGAAAATAATAGCAATGAAAGCAACCCTGAAGAAAATAATAGTACTGAGCCAACATCTACAGGAGAAAATAATTCTATTTCGGAATAATCTAAAAATGTTGAAATAAAAGGAGGCTATTTTTAAGATGTCTCAGATTGAAGAAAAAAGTGAGCCAAGATGGTATGTTGTACATACATATTCAGGTTATGAAAATAAAGTTAAAACAGACTTAGAAAAAACAATAAAAAATAGAGAATTAGAAGACTTTTTCTTTGAAATAGTTGTTCCTATGGAAGAACAAATAGAAATAAAAGATGGAAAAAGAAAAACTAATCTAAAAAAAGTTTTTCCAGGTTATGTTTTAATAAAAATGATAGTAACAGAAGAATCATGGTACATTGTTAGAAATACAAGAGGAGTAACTGGATTTGTAGGTTCAGGAGCAGATCCTATACCACTTACAGAAGATGAAATAAGAAATATGGGATTTGAAGATACCGAAATTAGTGTAGATTATGAAGTTAATGATTCTGTAAGAGTTACAAATGGACCATTATTAGACTTTATAGGTGTAGTACAAGAAATCAACAAAGAAAAACACAAAGTAAAAGTATTAATATCTATGTTTGGAAGAGAAACGCCAGTAGAACTAGAATTTTCTCAAATTCAAAAAGTTGTTTAATAAAAGTTGGATGTTAGATGTTGAAATGAAATTTAACTTTATAGTTCAACTTAAACATAAAATATAGATATGAAGAATGAATTTTGAAAAATATAATCTCTAAGTATTAAAAGTTCAAACTTCAAACTTCGAAAAAGGTAGGTGAAAAAAATGGCAGAGAAAGAAATAACAAATGTAATCAAATTACAGATAGAAGCAGGAAAAGCAACTCCAGCTCCACCAGTAGGGCCAGCTTTAGGTTCAAGTGGTGTAAACATTATGCAATTTGTTAAAGAGTTTAATGATAGAACTGCAAATCAACCAGGTATGATAATACCAGTTGTTATCACAGTGTATAAAGATAAATCTTTTGAATTCATTACAAAAGTTCCACCAGTTGCAGTACTAATTAAAAAAGCATTAAAAATAGAAAAAGGTTCAGGAAAACCAAATAAAGATAAAGTTGCAACAATTACAAAGGAACAAGTAAAACAAATTGCAGAACAAAAAATGGAAGACTTAAATGCAGCAAGTATTGAAACTGCAATGAGTATGGTAATGGGAACAGCTCGTTCAATGGGTGTTGTTGTAGCAGAATAATTTAAAATTTAATTGGGAGAATAGTACAAAATAAAAATATATATACTATATAAAAGATTTAGTATATATTATTAGGAAAAGTATATTCGTTATAAACCAAAGGAGGATTAAAATGAAAATAGGAAAAAGATATGAACAAGCTTCAAAACTTATTGATTCTACAAAATTATATGAAGCAAAAGAAGCATTTGAACTAATTGATAAATTTCCAAAAGCAAAATTTGATGAAACAGTTGAATTACATGTTAAATTAGGTGTAGATTCTAAACATGCAGACCAACAAGTTAGAGGTACAGTAGTACTTCCAAATGGAACAGGTAAAACATTAAAAGTTTTAGTTTTTGCAAAAGGTGATAAAGCAAAAGAAGCAGAAGCAGCAGGAGCAGATTTTGTTGGAGCAGAAGAATTAATACCAAAAATCGAAAAAGAAAACTGGTTTGATTATGATGTTATAGTAGCAACACCAGATATGATGGGAGTTGTTGGTAGACTTGGTAAAGTATTAGGACCAAAAGGATTAATGCCTAACCCAAAATCGGGAACAGTTACTATGGATGTTACAAAAGCAATTTCTGAAATTAAATCAGGTAAAGTTGAATATCGTTTGGATAAAACAAATATTATTCACTTAGGATTTGGAAAAGTATCATTTGGAACTCAAAAATTATTACAAAATTACGAAACAGTAATTGAAGCAATAATAAAAGCAAAACCTGCAGTAGCAAAAGGACAATATATTAAAAGTGTTGCAGTAACGACTACTATGGGACCAAGTGTATATATAAATCAAAAATAATTTTGATATGAACCAGAGTTTTAGATTTGTATCATTTTATGAAAATAAAAATAGCCAAAGACAGTAGGCAAATTTGTAAGTCCTACCGAGGTATATATTATTAGAGTAGATTTAAAAAGTCTTTTCTTAAATATGTCTATGGCTATTTAGAAAAGACTTTTTATTTTTTAATATAAAAAATTTACGTTTACTATGAAAGAAGCATCGTTTACATACTAGTAATGAAGAGCTAATAACAATGTTTATTCTAGTGAAAAGTGAATAATATATGGTTTCTCAAATTTTGAAGGAGGTGAAAATAAAAGATGGCAAATGAGAAAATTATTAAACAAAAAGATGAAGAAGTAAAATCTTTAGCACAAGATATGAAAGATGCAAAGTTAGTACTTTTAACAGATTACAGAGGAATTAATGTTACAGATGTAACAAACTTAAGAAAGACACTAAGGGATACAAATTCAGATTATAAAGTAATCAAAAATAATATAACAAGAAGAGCATTGGAAGAATGTGAATATGAAGGCTTAGATGAAGCATTAATTGGACCAACGGCAGTTATATTAGGTAAAGTTGATTATTTAGAGCCAGCAAAGGCTATATATGAATTTACAAAGAAAAATGATTTTTATAAAATTAAAGGTGGAATAGTAGAAGGTAAAGTAATGAGTGCAGAAGAAATTATTACTTTAGCAAAACTTCCATCAAGAGAACAATTACTATCAATGCTTGCTGGTGCATTACTTGGAAATATTTCAAAACTTGCTGTAGCACTTGAACAAGTAAAATTACAAAAAGAAGCTTAACTTAAAGTTAGAACTTAGAAGTTAGATACTAAAAAGGTAAATTGGATTATACCTAAAAAGTAGAGTAGTGAACTTAAATCACTAAAAAATAGAAAATAAAAAATAGAAGTTATAAATTTGACAGTATAAAAATAAAGAATTGCAAAATTCTAATTTTTAAACACCAAATTCTAACTTTTAGTATAGGAGGAAATAAAAATGAGTAAAGAAGAAATGATTGAAGAAATCAAAAAAATGACAGTTGTTGAATTAGCAGATTTAGTAAAAGCAATAGAAGAAGAATTTGGAGTATCTGCAGTAGCAGCTGCAGCACCAGTAGCAGGAGGAGCTGTTGCAGGAGGTGCTGCAGAAGAAAAATCTTCATTTGATGTAGTATTAAAAGATGCAGGAGCAAATAAAATACAAGTAATCAAAGTAGTAAGAGATGCAACAGGATTAGGATTAAAAGAAGCAAAAGAACTAGTAGATGGAGCACCAAAAACAGTAAAAGAAGGAGTTTCTAAAGAAGAAGCTGAAGAATTAAAAGCTAAATTTACAGAAGCTGGAGCAGTAGTTGAACTTGCTTAATTTTAGAGATACAAACACAAAGAGAGAGAGTATCCTTTAGAAGGATACTCTCTTTGTTTGTTGTTTCTAATATTTAGAATACAAGTATTATTTTTTCAAATATTCTAATATTTCTTCTTCAGAAATATTGAGAACTTTAATAATTTTCTTTAAAGTATTAACAGTAGTATTTTCTTCATTATATTCTAAACGTTGCAAATGTCTCCAACTTATATCTAATTTTTCAGCAAGTTCTTCTTGAGTCATATTATTTTTTAATCTATTTTCACGTATCATAATAAAAAAACCTCCTTTTATACTACTAGACAATTATGTCATAACAAAGAAGATAAAACTATGACAAAAATGTCGTGAACAATATAGATAAATTAAAAATGACAAGAAAAATAAACTAATTTTTATAATAAGTTTTAATGTGTAATATAGAAATTAGAAACATAAGAAAACTAAAGAAAAAAAGAGAAAAAAAGAAAAATAGTGTTTTTTAATGAGTGTATGAAATAAACAGGAAAAAAATGATAAAGTTTATGGTTAAATATGGAAAAGATATTTTGAAGATTTTAGAAATATATGATATAATAGGAAAAGATGGTGCATTATTCTAGTGATATTGTCTATTATGAGGGTGGGGCTAAAAATCCACTAAAGGGCACATCGATGAAGTTTCTTGTTTGTGCGCAAAACGCCCAGTTATGCGTGTTTGCAGGGAGTAAAGATGATAGGGAAATATGTAATGGCATACATAGTATTCCCCTACCGTCGCGGAGGCTTATATAAGGTCAATTTAACATGACTTTTTTAAGTAAAACCTATATAAAGTGCCAAGACACAATATATAGAGTAGCCTGTCTTGAGTGATAACTTCGGGATTAGTTAAAACAGTTTTTTATTACCGTAGCTAAGTAATAAAAAATTATGACTATGAAATTATTATTGCAAAAAAGACTAATAATAGAATGTATATCTCAAGGAAAACTTCTAGAATGTTTGCATATAGCAAGAAAGTCTAAGGATTAAGGTGTAGATTTTAGTGGCTGTCTGGTATTCTTTTTATTAAAATTCTAAAATAAAAAGGATATTTTCTTTAAACGGAAACGGCTATGGCAGTAATGCTTAGTAGAAAATAGAGAAATTCAACTAGACCTATACTACAAAGTTTACTTAGGCTTTTACCATCAAAACTATAATTTTAAGGTGAAAGAATTGAAAGAACAAAAAGAAAAGAAAAATAACGAAAATGTAAAATGGTTTATCCAAGTTTTCATTATAACATTTATGTTATCGCTATTTTTTTCATATATATCAACTGTAGCATTAAATGATATAGAAATGCTACCAGCAATTTTAATATTATTAGCAGTAATTATACTTGGTATAATTTTCGATATTGTAGGAGTAGCGGTAACAGTAGCAGGAGAAGAAGAATTTCATGCAAAAGCAACAAAGAAAATTCCAGGTGCAAAAACAGCAGTAAAATTAATTAGAAATGCTGCAAAAGTTGCTAATATATGTGCAGATGTAATTGGAGACATATGTCGGAGTATTAAGTGGAGCAATTAGTGCTATTGTAGCAATGAAAATAACAAGTGCATATAATATTTCATTTCAGGTTCAATTTTTGATTAGTGCGTTAGTTGCATCTTTAACAGTTGGAGGAAAAGCATTAGGAAAAGGATTTGCAGGAAAAAATAGTGGAAAAATTGTATGGGGTGTTTCTAAAATATTACGACCATTTTATGGAAGTAGAGATAAAGAAAAAGATAAATAGAGAAAATACTATATAAATGTACAAGAGTCATATGGGCTGTAACAATGTAAGTTTACTGTGAATACACTTTGGTTAGGCACATTGCCACAAGCATTGGTTTCCACACTGTACTTTATATAAAGTAAGATGCTTGATAAGTATGATTTTAGCAAGTTGCAATGAATAATAAAAGTGTACTAATTAAAGAAATTATTTTTTAATTAGTATACTTTTTAATTGTTATACTTAAAACTCTCCCCATACACCAATAATATTTGTTAGAATAAACGCACCATATTACATGTATTTATATGTATGAGACAGGTGCCTGAAAATTTCTTTTTTAAGTTTTGGTGTAAAAGTTTTTGATGGTTCTAAAGTAGGAACTGCTGATGGTTCTAACGTAGGAACTGCTGATGGTTCTGGCATTATAGGGTGCGGTGTAGGAACTGGTGATGGTTCTAATGTAGGTGTCAACGTAGGAACCGCCGATGGCTCAGGTATATTAATTACAGCAGGATCATATTCGGCAAATAATTGATATACAGAGAGAAATATAACTGTTACAACAACAAATAAACTCAATTTTTTCATAAAGCACCTCCATTGTAGTTAATTGGCATTTTTTAACTTTATTGTCATATATAATAATTATAACATATCTACATAAATTATACAACTTGGATAAGGAGGAAGAGCATTCGAAAATGACCATGGGAAATTACTCTATAATTGTTTTTATGAACAATTGGTCAAAAAGTATTGCATTTTTAATAAATAAATAATAAAATGAATACATTATAAATACAATATAGAAGTAATTAGGTTTGGAGGAATAAATTTGGTTATACTATTAGATGTAATGGGTGGAGATAATGCACCAGATGCAAATATTAAAGGGGCTGTAAAAGCCATAAATCAAATATCAGCAGAGGTATTGTTAATTGGAAATAAAGATATAATTAATGAAAGGGTAAAAGCATTATATGGTAAAGATGATATTTCTGAAATTTCGGATAGATTAAAAATACATCACACAACAGAAATAATAGAAATGTGCGACATACCTACACAAGCCATTAAACAAAAAAAAGATTCTTCTATGGTAGTTGGGTTTAACTTACTAAAAGAGGGAAAAGGAGATGTATTTATTTCGGCAGGAAATAGTGGAGCATTGTTAACAGGTGCAACATTACTTGTAGGAAGAATTAAAGGAATAGATAGACCAGCACTAGCACGGAATATTGCCAGCATATAAAGGTAAACTTATGCTAATAGATTGTGGTTCTAATACAAACTGTAAGCCTATAAACTTACTTCAATTTGCACAAATGGCAACTATTTATAATAGAAATACATTTGGAATGGAACATCCTACAGTTGGATTATTAAATATTGGTACAGAAGAAACAAAAGGAAATGATTTAGTAAAAGAATCATATAAATTATTAAAAGAAAGATCAGAAGAATTAAACATAAATTTTGTGGGAAATGTAGAAGGGCGAGATGCTTTTTCAGGAAAGTTAGATATATTAGTTGCAGATGGTTATACAGGAAATGTATTTTTAAAAACAGTAGAAGGTGTTGGAAAACTGGTAAAAAGAACATTAACAGAAAGTATAAAGAAAAATGTATTTACAATGCTTGGTACATTACCAGCAATGGGAGTGGTAAATGCACTTTCAAAAGCGATGGACTATAAAGAATATGGAGGAGCACTGTTTTTAGGGGTAAAAAAACCAGTAGTAAAAGCACATGGAAGTAGTGATGAGAAATTATTTGAATTTACAATAAAACAAGCTGAGCAGTTTGTAAAAAATAAAGCAGTAGAAAAAATGATAGAAGAATTTACGAAGGAAAGTAAATAATTATATTTAGATATAATTCACAGCCAATAATAGTATATACATAATTTAAGATGTAAACTGTAATTATAGTTATAATAATTATAAGATATTTTAAAAAAATACTTGACAATTAATGAAACATATATTATTGTGTATGTACAGTTTTAGAATAGAAAAAGTTGAGAGGAGGTGAACTTAAAAATGAGTTCAGATGAAATATTTGAAAAGGTAAAAGATATTATAGTAGAACAATTAGGTGTAGCTGAAAACACAGTAACAATGGAAGCATCTTTTATAGATGATTTAGGTGCGGATTCACTTGATATAGTTGAATTAATAATGGCATTAGAAGAAGAATTTGATTTAGAAATTCCAGATACTGATGCTGAAAAAATAGTTACTGTAAATGATGTAGTAGACTATATAAAAGAAAATGCTTAAGTCAAAAAAGAAGGGGAAAACCTTTCTTTTTTTTTTATATTGTTGTATAATAAGTATATTAAAATAGCAATTATTAAAAAGTTAGGTGTATAAAAATTATTAAAGCATTAATATAAACATAATAAAAAA
>CAQOYX010000011.1 GCA_948852375.1 uncultured Clostridia bacterium | reverse complement strand
ATTAAATATTATTTCATATTTATATTCCATATTATTTTTGTTTTTTCTTCAAATACTCTTGTTTTTTTCGACATTTTGTAGGATAATATATATTGTAAGATTATATTACTAGAAAGCGGTGAAGAAAGTGTTAAAGAAAATAGATAAATTTTTAAAGTGGCTAGGTACAGATAGAAACACTTTTGTTACATATATTTTAACCCTTGCTACTATTTATGTTATGGTAGATAGAATAGTTGAATTACTGATTCTATTCTTTACAGGAATTGGAGTTTCTTATTGGGGACCTATTGCTTACACAATTGCACTTGCTTGTCCTGTTTTTGCATTTTTATTTTCAGGTTCATCAAGTTTTGCAAAATCATATAAATTAAAAGTAACATTTTTATACTTGTATTGTATTGCATTATACATAGTTGGTATTTCTATGGCTGTACAATGGATTAACGGTGCTTTATGGCTATTGTTTATCTCTGTACCGAATTATACAACAATTGTTACAGAATTTTCTGGACTAATTAGACCTGCTTTTCAAGCATTAGCTATGTACTTACCTCTTATAACATTTTACCCATTATTTAAATGGCTATTTACATCTGTTAATGAATCAAAGGATATGAGAGATGGTATTAATGATTATGCAGGTATAGATTTATCAGATAAGAAAACTGGTATGGGACCATATACTTGTGAAAATATTCTTTGTAGAGATAAAATAAAAGGACATATTGCAAAAATTCCAGAAGCACGAAGATTTGCACCCACTTTAATTGTTGGTATATCTGGTACTGGAAAAACATCAATGATTTTTGAACCTATGATTGCAAGAGATATTGAGAAAAAATATTTCTTTAAAGAAGTATCTAAAGAAATGGGATTTACAGCATTAAAGACAGGAATTGCATTTTTAAATCGTCCTTATAGTAATGATTATTTAAATGATAACTTTAATTTAAACATGTTATCTCCAACAGTACGGAAAAGAAAGTTTATATAAAGCTTATATTAATAAATTGATTTATACAGATAAAAGTTCAAAAGGAATTATATACAAAACTCTAGGTATTACACATATTTCACCAGATATGGAATCAACCAATCATATGGTAGAAGTAGCTCAAAACTTTGGTATTCCTTATAATTTAATAGATCCAAATGATGCTAAATCACCTGGTTTAAATCCATTTGTTTATGATGACCCTTCTCTTACTGCTATTGCTATTTCAACTGTACTAAAAGGAATGTATAGTAAAAATCAAGTTGGTGAAGAAGAATCATTTATGATAACTTCTTCAACACAAGCTGTTGAAAACTTATCTATATTACTAAAGGTTATGTATCCAAGACTTCATAATGGAGATTTACCAAACCTTGAGGATATGCTAAAGATGTTAAATAATTTTGAATTAATTGAAGATATGTGTAGAAAAATGGAACAAATTCCAGAACTTGCAGAAGAATACTCTTTACAACTTGGATATTTTAAAAAGCATTTTTATAAAGAAAGCAGTATAAAAGCTGATACAGAACGTTATGTATATTCTGCAATTACACAACTTGATAATTTATTACGTATTGGTAATGTAAGAAATATTTTGTGTAATAGAGTAAATAACTTAAACTTTGATAACATATTAGAAAATGGTGAAATAACATTTGTATGTACAAGAAGAGGGGATTTAGGTGCTACTGCACATCTTGCATTTCGGATTATTCTTTATGTTATTAATGCAATTTTCTGTACTTAGAAGACCAGGAAATGAAAATACAAGAATTCCTCACTTTTTATATGTAGATGACTTTGCAGAATACCTTTGCCCAGCTACTGAACCATTATTTACTATATATAGAAAATATCATGTAGGAACTATTATTTCTTCACAAAACCTTACTTCTCTTGGAGCACGTGCAACAAAATATCGTGATTTAATAATGTCAAATTCTACTACTAAACTGGTTTTTGGTGGTGTTACTCGTGAAGAAAGTGAAATATGGCAAAAAGAATTTGGAGACCACAGAGAGTGGAAATTTACTTCTACATATAATACTGATAAATTAGAATATGATTCAAAACTAGGTACTCCAAAATGGGATTGGAAGGAAAATATTGCATCTGGAAAATTACAAGCATTAAAATTTAAAGATTGTGCTTATATTATTAAAGATTTGAAAGGAAAAAATAATTATGGTGATGGAAAAGTTGATTTCTTAGAAGCAAAGTATAAAGAACCTCATTTACCTAAAAAATACGATTTTTCTAAATTCACTAATGGAATTTCTGAAGAACCAACACCTGAAAAAAAGAAAATCTCTGATTTAACAAAATCTGATTATATAACAGATGCATATGGTGATATTGATCCAATAAAATCTGATGATACAGATTCAAAATTTTTATTTGACAGTGATGATGCAATTGTATTTGATTTTAAGAAAGATAATTAATATATAGTTGTTATAATGTCTCTTTATATATGTTTTATAAAGAGACATTATTTATTTTTTAATGTAAGGGTTGCATAACAGCAACCCTTACACATTTTATAAATTAATCTAATTTATAATTTTCTAATCTCTAATTCTTTAATTAATACATTCCGCCCATGTCTCCTGGCATATCATTGTGTCCACATCCACATGATTTTTCCTCTTTTTTATCTGTTACAATAGATTCTGTTGTAAGTACCATTGATGCTATACTTGCTGCATTTTGAAGTGCACTTCTTGTAACTTTAGTTGGATCTACTACTCCGACTTTCTTCATGTCTGCATATTGATTATTTGCAGCATCAAATCCAATTCCTATATCACTATTTTTTACTTTTTCTAAAATAACTGCTGGTTCAAGTCCTGCATTTATTGCAATTTGTTTTACTGGTTCTTCTAATGCTTTTAATACTATTTTAGCACCTAATTTTTCATCATCTTTTAATTCTTTTACTACTTCTTCCACCTTTTTGCTAATATTAACATATGCTGTTCCTCCACCTGCAACTATTCCTTCTTCAACAGCAGCTTTTGTTGCAGATAGTGCATCTTCTATTCTTAGTTTTTTCTCTTTCATTTCTACTTCTGTTGCTGCTCCTACTTGAATTACTGCTACTCCCCCTGCAATTTTTGCAAGTCTTTCTTGTAATTTTTCTGTATCATATTCGCTTGTTGTACTTTCTAAGTTTGCTCTAATTTGTTTTACTCTTTCAGCAATTTTTTCTTTATCTCCTGAACCATCTACAATAATTGTATTTTCTTTTTGAACTTTTACTTGTTTTGCTCTTCCTAATTGTTCTATAGTAGTATCTTTTAATTCAAGTCCTAAATCAGAAGTAATAACTTCTCCTCCTGTAAGGATAGCTATATCTTCTAGCATTTCTTTTCTTCTATCACCATATCCTGGAGCTTTTACTGCTACAACATTCAAAACTCCTCTTAATTTGTTTAATATTAATGTAGATAATGCTTCACCTTCTATATCATCACAAATTATTACAAGTTTTCCAGATGCTTGCATTAAGCTTTCTAATAATGGTAATATTTCTTGTATATTGCTAATTTTTTTGTCTGTAATTAATATGTATGGGTTATCCATTATAGCTTCCATTTTTTCTGTATCTGTTGCCATATATGGAGACACATATCCTTTATCAAATTGCATTCCCTCTACAACATCTACATATGTATTTGAAGTTTTTGATTCTTCTATTGTAATAACACCATCTTTAGATACTTTTTCCATCGCATCTGCAATTAATGTTCCTACTTCTTTATCATTTGCTGAAATTGTAGCAACTCTTGCTATATCTTCTTTTCCATTAACAATAGAGCTAACTCCCTTTAATGCTTCTACTGCAACTTCTACAGCTTTATCTATACCTCTTTTTATCGCCATAGGGTCTCCACCTGCTGCAACATTTTTTACACCCTCTTTTATCATACTTTGAGCAAGTACAGTAGCTGTTGTTGTTCCATCTCCTGCTATATCATTTGTTTTAGTTGATACTTCTTTAACAAGTCTTGCTCCCATATTTTCATATGGATCTTCTAGTTCTATTTCTTTTGCAATTGTTACACCATCATTTGTAATAAGTGGTGCCCCAAAACTTTTATCTAGAACTACATTTCTTCCTTTTGGTCCTAAAGTTACTTTTACAGTGTCTGCTAATTTATTAACACCATCTAATAATTTTTTTCTGGCTTCTTCACCATATTTAATTTCTTTTGCCATTTTAAATCAAATCCTTTCTTACTAGAAGTTAGATTTTAGATTTAGATACATAAAATTTAACTTCCATATATTCATTTTTATTAATATGTAAGTTTCTCTAGTCCACCACAGCCAAAATATCGCTTTCTCTAACAATAATTAGCTCTTCTCCTTCGTATTTTACCTCTGTTCCAGAATATTTACTTACTACAACTTTGTCTCCTTTTTTAACTTCTAAAGGAACTAGTTTTCCCTCTTGTTTTAATCCTGGTCCAACTTCCAGTACTTCTGCTATTTGTGGTTTTTCTTTACTATTTGCAGAAAGAATAATTCCACTTGAAGTCGTCTCCTCACTCTCCATCATTTTTATAACAACTCTGTCCTGTAATGGTTTTAACATCTCTTTTCCCTCCTTCAATATTTCAAAGAAACTTTGTACTATTTAATATTCATAATTCACTACTCATAAAATTTCTTAGCACTCTCTTTCTTTGACTGCTAATAATTTATACCTTTTACACAAAAATGTCAATACTGTTTTATAAAATTCACAAATTTTTCACAAAAAATATCCATAACATTTATATGTATATTTTTTTTAATTATTCAACCTTCAACTTAGACAAATTCCTCCCATACAATATTTGCCAAATCTAGCCCTTTATTAGTTAGTCTTATAATATCTCCATCTACTTGAATTAGTTTTTCTTGTACTAATTTATTTAGCTCTTTCCTAAACAGATATAATGGATTTTCTGTAAATTTGTTTTTAAATTTCTGTATTGATACTCCTTCTATTTTTCTTAACCCCAACATCATGTATTCTTTTTCTTTATCAAATAAATTTTGTATCTCATGTATTGTTGCTAGTGTGTTTGTATCATCACAATTTAATTTTGCAATATCTACGTTTTCTTTTATTTTCAATAAGTTCGATAAATATTTTGTATATTCTTTTATGTTAGATGTCTTTGATAAAACTTTTATATATTTTCTTAAATTACATGTATTTGAATACCTTATATTTCCTACATATGAATGTGCAGCTACACCAAAGCCTATGTATTCTTCTTGGTTCCAACAGTTCATGTTATGTTTTGATTCATACTCAATTTTAGCGAAATTCGATATTTCATACTGTTCATATCCGTCTTTTTCTAACTTAGTTTTTACATGCCAATACATTTCTCTTTCTATATCTTCTTCTACAAATTCCATTTTTCTATTTTCTATTAAATCATACAATTTTGTGTTTTCTTCTATTATTAATGAATATACAGATATGTGTTCTGGTTGTAGTTTTATTAGTTTATTTATGCTATCTTCTAAAATCTCTATTGTTTGATTTGGCAATGCTAACATTAAATCTACATTTATATTTTTAAATCCTATTTTCCTTGCAAGTTTATAATTTTCTAAAAATTGTTCATATGTGTGAATTCTTCCTATTTGTTTTAACAAATTATTATCTGTACTTTGTAACCCAATACTAAGCCTATTAATTCCTACTTCTATATAATCCTCTAGTTTTTGTTTTGTTATTGTTCCTGGATTTAGCTCAATTGTAATTTCTACATCTTTTTTTATATCATACACTTCTTTTATTGTTCTTATAATATCTATAATATATTTAGAATCAATAAATGATGGTGTACCACCACCTATATAAATTGTTGTAATTTTAGGAAAGTTTCGCTCTTTTCCTATTATTTTTATTTCTTTTTTTAATGCTTGTACATAATCTTTAATTAATTCTTCCTTATTTGCATATGATACAAAATCGCAATAATAACATTTTTTTACACAAAATGGTATATGTATATATATCCCAAATTCTTTCATATTTACTTATCTACCTTAACAGTACCTTTCTATAAAACTTTCTTATGTCCATATCTTCCCATTTGTTTTTTCCTCTTTCAACACCTCTCTTTAAATTTCATTACTTTTCCCTTCCTTTGCTAATTCACATATTTTTTTTAGTCTGTGGTTCACTCCTGATTTTCCTATTGGAGTTTGTAGCATCTGTCCTAGTTCTATTAGGCTTGCATCTGGATTTTCTATACGTAAATTTGCTATTTCTTTTAGATTATTTGGTAAATCTTTAAATTTTTTATTTTGTTTTAGCACTTTTATGGCATTAATTTGTTTTACTGCTGCATTTATGGTTTTGTTTAAATTTGCTGTTTCACAGTTTACTAGCCTATTAATATTATTTCTTGTATCTCTAACTACTCGTATTTCTTCAAAGTTTAATACTGATTTATTTGCTCCTATTAATGCTAAAAATTTTGATATTTCTTCCGCTTCTTTTATATATGTAGAATAGCTATTTTTTCTTTTTAAAATTTTACTTTGTATGTAAAATTTCTTTAAAATACTATAAATATCTTTGGCATTTTCCTGTGTACTAAATACTATTTCAAGATGATATTTATTGTTTGGGTTATTTAGTGAACCACATCCCAGAAATGCTCCTCTTACAATAGCTTTTAAAAATTGTTCATTACTTTTTTGATTAATTTCTTGTTTATTAATTTGTATATTTTCTTTATTTATATAGCTTTCTTTGTTTATATCTTTTCTTTTATTAATATCTTCTACTTTATTTATATCCTGTCCTTTACTGTTTAATGTTACATTTTTATCATCATTTTGTATTTTTCTATAATTACATATCTCTACATATTCTAATTCTTTAATTGTATCTTTACTAAAAGTAATTATATACACTTTTCCTTGAAACTGTATACTATAATCTATTTTTAAATTATTAAGTAACTTATTAAACCTATTAATATTATATTCATTTTCAGTAGCATATCTAATTTTATTTTTTTTAATTTCGATATTATTACTAAGCAAGTACCCTATCATTTCTGCTTTAACATTATCTTTATTAGCAAGATTATTGATTTTACTTAATTCTTCTTTTATATCTTTTGAAAAAGACATAATTTCTATCATTCCTTCCAATTTAGTTGATACATTTCTTCTTATATTATAATGCAATAAACAATTCTGTCATTTCCATATAAATCTTGTTTTGAGTATATGTTTGCATAATGCCCACTTTTTTCTAGTAAATCTATTACTTCTTCTTTCTGGTCATAGCCTATTTCTAAATATAATTTGCCACATTTATTTAAATGATTATATGCTTCATTTACTATTATTCTATAAAAATCTAATCCGTCACTACCCCCATCTAATGCAATATGTGGTTCATTTTGCACTTCTTTATCTAACTTTTCTATAATTTCTTTTTTTATGTAAGGTGGATTTGATACTATTATATCAAATTTTTCTTCTATGTTTTCAAACATATTTGAATATATAAATTCAATATTTTTCACATTGTTTTGATGTGCATTGTTTTTTGCTATTTCTAAAGCTTTCTGGCTAATATCTGAACATATAACTTGTGAATTTTCTATGTATTTTGCTATAGATATTCCAATTGCTCCACTTCCTGAACATAAATCTAATATTTTGCAATCGTTTTTCACATTTTTATTACAATTATTAATTACCTCTTCTACTAAAATTTCTGTATCTGAACGCGGTATTAAAACATTTTCATCAACATAAAAGTCTAATTTCATGAATTCTTTATGATTAGTTATATATTGTAATGGAATATGTTTTATAAGTTTAGATATAGCATCATTGTATTCTTCTATAATTAGATTATTTACTTTTTGTTCATCATGTATTGTTAAATATTCTTTTTCTACATTTAGAACATATGCAAGTAATATTCTTGCCTTTTGAATAGGCATTTCTATTTTATTATTATTTAATTGTTCTATTGCTTTTCCGTAATAATTCCTTAATATCCATATTAAAATTCATTCCTCTCTTACTTTGCCTAAGGAACACCTAGTTATAAAAAAAATCATATTACTTTCAAATTATACTACCAATATGGATACATGCCATGTAAAGTTCTAAAATTAGAATTTTACATGGCATGCTGGTTTTTAACCAAAGAATGATAAAAATATAATTGTTAGTAATAACTTAGCAAATCTTATTTCACTAGTTGAAAATTGATCCTCTGTAACTTCTTTATCTACCTCATCAACTATTTGTATTTTACAATATTTCACATCTGTAAATTCAAATCCTATTCTAAAATTACGTTCCTCATTTTCCCTAATATAGGGCATTTTCACATACTTAGTTCCAAGTAAAATATTTCTTTTCGAATATAAATCAATTTTTACATATGCCATATTTACTTCTTTACCTATATTATTAACTATTCCTTCAATATATCCATTAATATATGTTGCTTTTACATCTTTTATATTAATTTTTAAATCATCTCTTACGATAATATCAGCATCTATTGGCTTATATGTACCTTTTATTGCAAAATTTATCATTATATTTGAAAAAATAAAAAATAGTATAATGCATAATGCATATAACCCAAATGTTTTCATTCTATCCATAAATATTACTCCATTTCTTGGTATTGTTTATACTACTTTATTATAGCATATATCCTATTTTATTTCTATACTTTTTCCTAAATATACTGAATAAATATAGGTTTTGTATACATTTTTGCCAAGTGCTTCTTCTAATGCTTTTTTATAAATTGATAACTGTGTTTTATATTTATTTATTAATTCTTGTTCATTGTTTTTTACATAATCTGTTTTGTAATCTACTAAAATTATGTTATCGTCTTGGTCTATGTAATACAAATCTATTACACCTTGAACTAAAATTTTTTCTTGTATATCTTCTTTGTATATTTCATTTGCATTCATATTTATATAAAATGCTTGCTCTTTATATATTTTTTTAGCTAATTTTAAGTCTTTATATAAATCTGATTTTGTATATTGTATTAGTTTATCTATTTTTATTGAATTTGCTTCATTTTTTGTTATTATCTCATTTTGTACCATTTTTTCTATTTCATTTAATATTTTTTCATGGTTATATTCTTGTTTTTCATCCATTTTTTGAATGCATAAATGCATTAATGTTCCAATTTGTGCTTTTGTTATTTCTAACTTTTCTTTTAAAAAATTAGGCTGTTTTAAATTTTCTTTTTTGTATTTGCTTCTTTCTTCTATACTTTCATTTTCTTCAAATAACACTTTTGTTTCTTCATTTAACATTTCTTTTATCTTTGTTACTGATGTTTTTGCAATATGCTTTGTTTGCCACATATTTTGGTATTTCCAGTTTAATAAATTGTTTAAATCTTCATAATTTTCTTTTGTTATTTTTTCTTCTATATTACATATACTATGACTTTCTTCTTTTTCTTTTATTTTCCATTTTTTCATTAGTTCATATTTTGTATATGAGTGTAATTCCATTATATCCTGTATTATATCTTTATTTTTTAAATAAACTAATTCCATCCAGTCTAAATAAGATTTATAATTTTTCAATATATTCGGACTTATTTTATTGGTTCCATACATATCTATTAATTCTTGCTTCTTTTTCATGTCTTTTTCCAAGTCTTTAGAAATACCTGTTATAATTAATTTTTCTTTTGCTCTTGTTAAAGCAACATATAATATTCTCATTTCTTCAGAAATCGTTTCTATTTTCGATTTATACCCTATCGCTACTTTTGCAAGTGTATTATATTGTATCTTTCTTTCATAATCTATATATTTGGGTCCAAATCCTATATCTTGATGTAATAATATATTATCATTTAAATCTATTAAATTGAATTTCTTACCTGTACTACATAAAAATACAACAGGGAATTCTAGTCCTTTACTTTTATGAATACTCATTATTCTTATTACATCTTCATTTTCTCCTAATTGTTTTGCAGAATCCATATCCTGATTATGCAATTTTAGTTTATCTATAAAATTTATAAAGTTAAATAGTCCTTTAAAACTTGCACTTTCATATTCTTTTGCTTTTTCAAATAACATTTTTAAATTTGCTTGTCTTACTGCTCCATTTGGCATAAGGCTTACATAGTTATAATACCCTGTATCTAAGTATATTTGCCATATAAGTTCATCAAGTGGCAAGTACTCTTTTTTATCTGTATAACTTTGTACTTTGTCTAAAAATTTTTGTATCTTTTTACTTAACTCAAAGGATGTATTATTCTCCTGTAATGTTTCTTGTTTATTAGATAATATATCTTTTACTTCGAGTAATGTTTCATAAAAATATAATTGTTCTTTTTTATGTTCATGTATTTTTATTTTAATTAAATCATTATCACTAAATCCGTCCAATAGGTGAACGTAGCACTGCTACAAGTGGTATATCTTGCATTGGATTATCTATAATCTTTAATAATGCTAATATCGTTTGTATTTCAACACTTTCTAAATACTGCATACCAGTGTCACTAAATACTGGAAGTTTTAAATTATTTAATTCTTTTTCATATATTGGTGCATAATTTGATGTTGCTCTTAATAAAATCACTATATCTTTATAGGTTATATTTCTATAACCTATTTTTTTATCATATATCTGATATTTACTTTTTATTAGTTCTTGTATTCTATTTGCAACTAATCTTGCTTCAATTAGTGCATTTTCTATATTATCTAATTCTTCTTTTGGACTTTCTTCTTCATTATCTTCTTCATTTGTATAATCTTCATAAGCTTCATTTTCATCATCTATTTGTTTTAAATCTATAATTTGTAATTCTGTTTTTCCTGCATAATTTAGTTTTTCATATTTTTCGCTAAATTCTATTTTTTCAAACTCTGTATCATTCTTTAATTTTTCATTATCCGTTGGTTCGTCATAATTTGCACCTAAATTCAAATATTCATTTTCATTATACGTAATGTCTCCTAATTCCTTACTCATAATATTTTCAAAAACTAAGTTTGTAATGTCTAATATATTCTTTCTACTTCTAAAGTTTTTAAATAATTGAATTTTTAAATTACCTTGTTTATCTTCGCTTTTTATACCTATACTTTCAAATTGTTTATTAATTAAACAATTTGAACTATTTTCTTGCTTTTCCAAACACTCTTCTTTTAGTTTATATGTTTCATATTTTGAAATGAATAATTCTGGTCTTGCTTGTCTAAATTTGTATATACTTTGTTTTACATCCCCAACCATAAATATATTATTTCCTTTAGAAATAGAATTTAGTATATATTCTTGTACTAAGTTGCTATCTTGATATTCATCTATTGCTATTTCTGAAAATTTTTCCATATAGTTTTTTGCAACCTCTGTTTTAACATACTTTCCATCTTCTTTTTTTAATAAAATTTGTAGTGCAAAATGTTCTATATCGCTAAAATCTACTATATTTTTTTCTCTTTTTGCTTCTTCGTATTTTTTCATAAATTCTATTATTATATTGCTTATTGCAAGCATTATTTCATACATATAACTTAAATCTTTAATTGCTTCTTCTGAATCATATGGTAAAATCTTTTTTACTAAATCATTAAACTTCTTCTTTACATTATCTCTTTTTTCCTTTGATGTTTCTTTTTCAGCAATTTCTATTTTTTTATCCCTTGGCCATGTTTCCCATTTCATACTATTTGCTATAATATAGGATTTATCCCAAGAATCTAAATTTGCTTGTAACTCTTCTAAATTTTCTATATCATGAAGAATTGTAAAAGAGTATTTATCTAATTCTATATATTTATCTAATTCATTTTTTGTGCTTTTTAATTGTAAAATATAACTGTGTAAATTTTCTCCTAATTCCTTAAGTAATATCTTTCCCCATATAGTTTCTGCAAAGTCTTTACAATTATGTATGTGTTCATCTTTTTTACTTTTATTCTTTTTTACTAAATTAAATTCTTCTACTTTTTCTCTTAACCATTCTTCTGGAAATGGACTTGAGCCAATATATCTATGTATTTTTAAAATTATTTCTTTTAATGTATCATCTTCTCTATAACTTGTATATGTATTTATTAATTTTAAAAATTCTGCATCTTCTACTTGATATTTTTCTTCAAATATTTCTTCTAATACATCTTGTTTTAGTAAATCTATTTCTGTTTGATTTCCTATTCTAAAATTAGGACTCACAGATATTTCATAAAAATTATTTTTTATTACATCTAAACAAAAAGAGTGAATTGTACAAATATTTGCTTTCCCCATTAATACAATTTGTTTTTGTATATGTTCATTTTCTGGATTTTTATCTAAATATTTATAAAGAGCTTCCATTATCCTTTGGCGCATTTCAGCAGCCGCTGCATTTGTAAATGTTACAACAAGCATTTTATCTATATCTATTTTTTCGTTTACTATTTTATTAATAATCCTTTCTACCAAAACAGCAGTCTTTCCACTACCGTGCAGCTGCTGCAACCAGTATGTTTGTTCCTTTTTCTTCAATTGCCTGTAATTGTTCTTTAGTCCATTTAACTATACTCATATATTTCCTCCTATATGAATGTGTACATATTGTTATAATTTAGTATATTTCCATTTATTCTACTATAACTATATCAAAAAAGCAAGAATCTCTCTTGCTTATTACTGTAGGTAAATATTTTGCCTACTATAATTTTACGCTAACAAATAGTGTTTCTACAAATTTTACTAATCTTTTTTATTAAGTAACTTTTCTAAAACCAATATAAACATTGCATGGCTCCAGCCGCAGTCCTATAACCCAATTTGATGTCATTGTATTATTCTCTACTTGTTCTGCTAAAAATCCGTGTTCTGTGCAAGATGTTACTACGAAATTTAAGCATTCTTTTGCTTTATTATATTGTTTTATTTCTATATAGTATAAAGCCATCCATAATGTTGCTATTACCCATGGGTTTCCATTTCTATAATGATCCTCCTCAAATCTTTTATATCCTCCTGTATATGTACGTAGTGTTAAGTTTATTTTTTCTACTGTGTTTATTACTTTTTTCTCTTTTGGTGAGAACATATTAAATGGTGTTACAACTCCTAATATGCTTATATCCATTTTTTTATCTTCTAAATTTCTTACAAATATTTTTTTTGTATCATCATATAAATTATTAAGTACATATTTTTTCATAATTTCTAATTGGTTTTGTATTATTTCTTTATGTCTTGTTATACTTTCTTGTTTTATCCTACTTACTGCACTTTCCTTGTCTTTTTCAATTACATCATATATTTTTAGCATAGCTTGATATGCTCCATATATGCTTGCTATTGAATATAGGCTTACTCCTTCATGCATCTCCCATAAATCGTAACTTACATGTATAGGTTCTTTGTTATCTTTATATTCTTCTTCTATTTCTTTTTTTACTATGTCTTTTTCTTCTTTTATGTTCATTATCTGCGTTATGTATCTTTCTAGAAAATGTATGGCTTTTTCACACATTCTATATGTGTCTTTTAAAAACTTTTCATTTTTTGTTTTTTCATAATGATCATATATTCCATATACTACACTTGCAGTTTCATCAATTTGATATCCCCAACATGGTGCAAGGCGTCCATCTGTGTAAAAACGCTGTTCCCACATACCAGATTTGCTTTGTGTATTTTTACAAAAATTTTTATAAAATTTTTCTGTTTCTTTTTCCATTTTTAATATGTCTAATGCTTTTGTAACAAATACTGCATCTCTTGTCCAACAATATGAGTATCTTCCACAATTAGTTAGGTTTTCATCTACTTCAATACTTGCAGAAATTCCTCCTGTAACTTCATTTGTTAGTAATGGATATAATAGGATTGTTCTATTATATATTTTTTTTATTTTTCTTTCTTGTTCTGTATTTTCTTTTAATTCTAAGGTTGTATGTTCTTTTACATATTTATTCCAGTATTTTTTAGTACTCATATATTCTTTACTTATATCTATTTTCTTTATGTTTTCTATTTTTTCTTCAATTTCATCTTGTTTATAATTTTCTTTGTTATCATTTATCCATATGTATATTTCAATTGTTTTTTCTTCATTTGGTGCTAACTTTCCTATATCATAACTAATACTAGAATCATGAGACATACCTATGTAGTCTTTATCATTTATTACACCTGTATATATATTCTTCTCTGTATCATTTATTTGATGGCTATATAATGGTGTTTTTTTAGAAACTACAGCAAATGAATAATCATGTGTATATTGTATCAATCCTTGTTTTATTATCCTACCACTTACAAAATTATTTTCATTAGAAAGTAACTTTGAATGTATTAAAAGTTTAATATCTAAATCTATTGTATTTTCATTAATAAATTTATATCTTTTTACTAATACATTTTCTTTTATTGGTATAAAATCTAATTGATTGATTTTTAAGTTAAAATATGTATTTTTTATTTGAGTATTTAGTATATTCGTATCTTCTGTGTAATATTGATAATACTGGTTATTTATATCCTCATGTAGATTAATTAAACCAGAATCATTTACTTTCAAACCTGCATACATGTATTCTATAAATTGCTTATAATCGGGGGAATTATAATATAATCTTAGTAATTCGCCATTTTTAGTAAAACTTGCTACCATTTGCTTATTTCCAATTATTGCATCATTTAAATATTTTTCTCTCATACAATTTATTCTCCTATAATTCTAACAATCTGTGCTTCTAATTCTTTTATTTTTTCATTTATTGATGCTACTTGTGCATCTTTTGCTTTTTCTGTTATTATTTCTTCTTTTATTACTTCTGCCATATCTTGTACTTGGTCTTTTAGTTTTTGTATTCTTTCTAATACTTCTATTCTTACTGGTTTGTATCTTGTTGGAAGTTCTATTTTGTTTGTTATTGTTATTTTGTCACTTAATTCATATGTTTGTCCAAAATCTGGTATTGTTACTGGAATGTTTGTTGTTTGTAATATTTTTTCTTTCAATACCACCCCGAGCCTCTTCTTCTCCATGTACTAAAAATATGTGTTTTGGTTTTGTTATGAACGAATATATGAAGTTTAATAACCATTCTTGGTCTGCATGTCCTGAATATCCTTCTATATATTCAATTCTTGCATTTACTGTTATTTCTTCTCCAAATATTTTTACCCTTTTTTCTCCGTTTACTAATTTACTTCCTAAAGTGCCTGGGGCTTGGTACCCTACAAATAATATTGTGCTATTTGGATTCCATAGGTTATGTTTTAAATGGTGTTTTATACGTCCAACTTCACACATTCCACTTGCTGATATTATTATTGCTGGTTTATTTGTTTCGTTTAATGCTTTTGATTCTTCTGCTGTTTTTGTAAATTGTAATCCAGTAAATTCTAATGGGTTATCTCCCTTTTTCATAGCGTCTTGCACATCATCATCAAATAATTCCATGTTATCTCTAAATACTTCTGTCGCAGATATTGCAAGTGGACTGTCTACATAAACAGGTACACTCATTAGAGTTTTATATTTCTTTATGAATTCTTCGTCTTCTCTTTTTTCTTTTAGTTTGTTTAATTCATATACAATTTCTTGTGTTCTTCCTACTGCAAATGATGGTATTACTACTGTTCCACCTTTATCTAATGTTTCAGATACTATGTTTAAAAATAGTTCTGCTTTATCATCATTCCTCATATGTAATCTACTTCCATAGGTTGATTCCATTATTAAATAATCCGCTGTTTCTATCATTGTTGGTGAGGCCAAAAGTGGAATATCGTTATTTCCCAAATCTCCTGTAAATACTGCTTTTTCTACTTTTCCGATTTTCTTGTGCCCATATTTCTATAATGCTTGAACCAAGCATATGTCCTGCATCATTAAATCTTACTTTTATAAATTCATCTATTTCTATTATTTCGTCATATTTTACAGGTATAAATAACTCTTGTGCTTTTTGTGCAGTTTCTGCTGTATATAATGGTGGAAGTTCTTTTTTTCCTTCTCTTTTTCTTTTTCTGTTTTTCCACTCTATTTCCATTTCTTGAATATGTCCACTATCTGGTAACATTATAGAACAAAGGTCACATGTTGCTTTTGTTGCATATACTGGGTTTCTATATCCATCTTTATATAATTTTGGTATTCTTCCTGAATGATCTATATGTGCATGTGTTAATAGCATAAAATCAATGCTTGATACATCAAATAAAAATGGCTCTTCGTTTTCTTTTTCTTCTGTTGCTTTTCCTTGGTACATACCACAATCTACTAAAAATTTCTTACCTGCTGCTTCTACTAAAAAATTTGACCCTGTAACAGTTTTTGTTGCTCCTAAAAATGTTATTTTCATTATTTTTTCTTCCTTTCTTTATGGTAATATAGTTTGTTTAAGATTACTATATCTTAATTAAACACCCTTACCATTTTACCAAATTTTACTACTATTTCTTTTTTTTCAAATTGTTTTATTATAATTGATTTTTCAAATATGTCTCCATCATATATGTTTATTTGCAATTGTTGTTCATTTTGCTTTAGTTCTATATATATATTATCTAAAGATATAATTTTGGTACATAATAACTCTTTTATAATTATATTATTTATTTCTTTTTCATTTGTAACTGTGGTAAGTACCTTTAATTCATATGCTTTTTGTATTATGTTTTCTTCTAATTTGTTCAATTCTTCTTTTAATTCTAATATATCTTTTATTTGTACTTTTTTTGTGATATAGATTAGTTTATAATATCTTAACATATATAATAAATTTATAATTTCTTCTTTTTCATTTACTTTTTGTGTTTTTTTGTCAAAACATTTCATAAATATTTTTTGCAACTTTAGTATATATATCAATTTATTTCTTTCTTTATCTTTTTCTTCTAATTCTATATCTTTCAGAAGTTCTAAGTCTTTCTCTAAATTTTTTATTATTTCTATATAGTACATTGGTTCCATTAATCTATTATTTTCTTCTATTTCTAAAAGCAATTTTCTTCTTTCTTTATTTAAGATTTCAGTTAAATGGCTAATGCTAAATATTTTATTATAATCAGCTCTTTTTTCATTTCTTTTTACATATTCTTCTCTTAATAAATTTTTATCATTTAATATAGTGTCTATTTCCTTTATTCTATTTACAGCTACCTTTTTTGAAGTTAATATTTCATTTAACAAGGTGGTTTTATCTTGTAACCTATTTAATTCATTTTGTAAAATTTCCTTTTCCTCTAATAGTCTCTTTTTTTCTCTTCCATTTTTATTCGTACATATTATAATTGATATTTTATAAATTTGCTTTAATATTTCATCTGCATATTCTTTGGCATAGTTTTTAGTTAATTCTCTTTGTATTAAATCTATATAGTCTACTACCTCATCAGTATGCAATAAATTTTTTATAAAATTAATTCCTAAAAGATAAATTAAATTTTGATAAACAAGATTTGTTGATATTTCTGGTATTTCATGTGTAGCTACATTCCAATTCCACCCATTAAAATCTCGCAAAACTTCTATTTTATTTATGTTTTCCCCTGAATTTAATAAACTAGATAACGCATTTCTAATTAGATTATATTTTTCATCTAAATAAATTTGCTTATCATCTAATTTATAAAGAGTATATAACAACAAATTTTCATTTGGATGCATTAAATAAATCGTGTTTTCTAATTTATTTACTAAAAATTTAGTATCTTCATCTTCCATATCTTCTGCATCAGCAGATCCTTTTTCTACAATAATTATTTTTTCACACTTTTCTTTAATAATATCTAAAATTTCTTCAATATAGGTCTTCTTATCCTCTACTACCCTTTTTACAATAGTATAATCTCTATATGCTCCCTCTATTTTATATAGCATAGAAAGGAGAAGATTTTTAACACTTTCAGAAAAGTCCTTATTTTCAAGTATATTTTCTAATCTAGTATTATAATCTTTAGAATTCAATTTTGAAAATAATTTTTCTTTATCCATTAAATCTCTTCTCCTTTCTAATATGTAAAAAAATCCTATTCTCCTTCAGTTACAGAAGGAGTCTTTGCCATATTTAGCTCCTGCCATCTTTCCTTACTCATTAATACTTGTCTTGGCTTACTTCCCTCATAACCAGAAATAATACCTCTTTCTTCCATTTGGTCTATAATTCTTCCTGCCCTTGCATATCCTACCTTAAATCTTCTTTGTATAAATGATGTAGATGCTTGTCCTGTTTCTATTACTGTTTCTATTGCATCATTTAAAAATGGATCTGCATCATCTTCTACTCCTTCTTCTCTTTCTAATTCTTTATCTGTAGAATTTGATTTTCCTATGGCCTCTATTATATCTTCACTATACTGCACTTCTCCATTTGATTTTAGAAAATCGACAATTTTTTCCACTTCTTTATCATCTACAAATGCTCCTTGTAATCTTGTAGGCTTTGGTGCACCTGATGGATAAAACAACATATCCCCTTTTCCTAAAAGTTTTTCTGCTCCAACAGAATCTAATATAGTTCTTGAATCAACCTGTGAAGAAACTGCAAACGCAATTCTTGATGGTATATTTGCTTTAATAATCCCTGTTATAACATCAACAGATGGTCTTTGTGTTGCAATAACAAGGTGCATTCCTGCTGCTCTTGCCATTTGTGCTAAACGGCATATTGCATCTTCTACATCTTTTGCTGCTACCATCATAAGATCTGCAAGCTCATCTATTATTACTACTATTTGTGGCAATTTTTCTGCTTGTCCTTCTTTTTCTATTGCTTCATTATATCCTTTAATATCTCTAACATTTTTTCCTGCAAATAAACTATATCTATTTACCATTTCTTGAACAGCCCAAGCAAGTGCCCCTGCTGCTTTTTTAGGGTCTGTTACAACTGGAATAAGCAAGTGCGGAATTCCATTATATACTGACAATTCTACAACTTTTGGATCTACCATTAATAATTTTACTTCACTTGGTTTTGCTTTATATATAATACTTGTAATAAGTGTATTTATGCACACACTCTTTCCAGAACCAGTTGAGCCTGCAATTAATACATGTGGCATTTTTGCAATGTCTGTTACTACTTCATTTCCAGCAACATCTTTTCCAAGTGCAAATGCAAGATTTGATTTATAATCCATAAATGTATCTGTTTGTATAATGTCTCTTAGGTGTACCATTTCTCTTTCTTTATTTGGAACTTCAATTCCTACTGCTTGTTTCCCTGGTATTGGTGCTTCAATACGAATTGATTCTGCTGCTAAATTTAGTGCTATATCATCTGCTAAGTTTGCTATTTTGTTTACTCTAACTCCTTCTGCTGGTTTTAACTCATATCTTGTAATAGCTGGTCCTACAGATACATTTTCAACTTTTGCAGATACTCCAAAACTGTATAAAGTTTTTTGTAAGTTTGTAGCATTATCTGCAATTGCTTTTTTTCCTCCCTTTAGTGTTCTTACTTCTCCAAGACTTAAAAGTTCTATTGGTGGAAATTCGTAATTTTCATCCTCTACTGTTACTGCATGTTCTAAAACTAATACTTCTTTACTTTTATCTTCTTTTACTGGTTCTTCTGTTTTAAATAAATTTGCCTCTAATTCATTTGGTGATGACTGTTTCTTTTGGTCTTTAAATAGATTTGCTTCAAGTTCATTTGGTGATGACATTTTATTTTTATCCTTAAATAAATTTGCTTCTAATTCATTTGGTGATAACCCTTTCTTCTCATCTTCAAATAAATCTATATCAATTTTAGATTTAAATTTTTTCTTATTTTTCTCCATTCCTAATGGGAATAAATCATCTTCTTCATAGTCATATTTTCTCTTTTCTTTTTTATCATGTAAATTAATTGTTATTTCATCATCATCTAATGGAATATCAATTGATTGCTTTTTATTATTTTTCCTTAATTCCTTTTTATTTATTCTATCTTTTCTATTTTCTATAATTTCTTCTGCTTTTTCATCAACTTCTTCATCAAGTTCTTCATAATAAGCTTGTCTTGCTTGTCTTCGTTCTTCTATATTCTCCACTGTATTTGTAATTATTTTTGATGGATGTATTCCAAACATAAAGATTAAAACTAAAATTGCAATTCCTATAGATAATATTACCGCTCCTGTTGTTCCTAGTAAACTTATTATTGGAACTGCAAACATTGCTCCAAGTGAGCCACCACCAATATTTTTTTCTCCTAATTCATATGACTGTTGTAGTACTTTTGCAAATTCTCCATTTACATCTATATTTCCTACAGACATTTGATATATACACATTATTACTGCAATACTCATTAAGAAAATCACATATTGCACTAATTTTGGGGATAAAGTTTGTTTTTTTTCACATGCTAAGTTTATTGCAATTGCAAATGTTCCTATTGGTATTATATATTTCATCCATCCTATAATTCCTCCAAGTAAAGGACTTAAAGTTTTTCCAATATAACCTGAACTTGTATATATAAGTACTGCTAATAATATGCTTATAATAATCATAGACACTACTGCTAAATCTATTTCTAATTCATTTTGCTTTTTTCTTGTATTTGTTTTTTTAGATGTTGTTTGTTTTTTTCTTTTTTTCGTTGCCATTTTATTTATTCCTTTCTTTTTATTATTTATTATCCAATTTGCTTTTTTTAATTCTCCAACAGGACTTCGTTTTGATACCTCCCTTTAAATAAAGGAGGCTTTTTATGTATCTTCAAAAAAATAGAAATCGGTTATTTTCTGGCTTTTGCCTTTATATTACTCCGATTTCTGACTTTCTAAAATTTTATTTTAATTCTTTTCGATTGTTTTGAACTGTTTTTAGTGCGTCTTCTAAAACAACTTCGATTCTTTCTAGAAGGTTGTCAGCATAATCTTTAGTACCTTTTGATATTTCTCTAGACATTTCATTTGCTGTTTCAATAATTTGAGCTTTTTGTTCATAGGCTTTTCTTGTTATTTCGTGTTCATCAATCATAGATATAATTCTATTTTCTGCTTCTTTTACTATATCTTCTGCTTCTTTTCCAGCTTCTTCAAGTATTCTTTCTCTTTCTTCTTTCACCCATTTAGCTTGTTTTAATTCATCTGGAAGTTTTATTCTTATTTCTTTAATAATATCTAAAAACTCCTCTTTATCTACAACACTTTTTCCAGAAAAAGGTATTGTTTTACTATTCTCCAAAGCTTCCTCTAAAGTTTCTAATAGTGTAAATATTTCCATCTTTTACCCCTTTCGATTTAAGAATATTAAATGAACTCTTCCATATTTTCTTAAATCATATACATTAACATCATCTATCTTTTCTAAGTTTTCTAATTCTCTTTTTTCATTATCTGTTTCTAAAACAATGATACCGTTTTTGGAAAGTAAATTTAGTTCTATAATTTTGTTAATTGCATCTACTCCATATTTTGCTTCATATGGTGGATCTATAAAAATTATATCAAACTTATATTCTTGTAATGAATTTAATGCCTTTATATAATCGTTTTTTATAATTTTCGTATTTTCTTCAAAATGTGTCTTTTTTATATTTCTTTCTATAATTCTTATTGCCTCATTTGATTTATCACACATTATAGAAAATTTTGCACCTCTGCTTATTGCTTCAATTCCTAAAGCTCCACTTCCAGAAAATAAATCCAATACCACAGCATCTAATATATTTTGTTGCAATATATTAAATAATGCTTCTTTAACTCTATCAAGAGTTGGTCTTGTATTATTTCCATTTAACGTTTCTAATTTAGTTCCTTTAGCTATTCCACTAATTACTCTCATTTTTAGCCTTTCTTTGATATTATATATTTTATTCCTTTTTTCCGATAAGTCAATAGTATTAATAGAATTGTAACATACATTTAATGATTTTGTAACAGGATTTAAAAAAAAGACGAAAAAATTACATCTCCGTCTTTTTCTTTTGTATCTATTCCTTATTAATTTCTTTAAGTAATTCTAACTGTGAAATAAGTAAAGATTCCATTTTTGCTTTGTATATATCAAATTGCTTTTGTGCATCCTCTAATTCTTTCTTTTTTAGTATTACTTCTTGTTCTAACATATCTGATTCTTTTCCTGCTAAACTTTTTGCTTCATTTATTATTTGATCTGCTTGTTGCTTTGCTATGTTTTTTACTTCTTCTGCTGTTGATTGTGCCATTAAAAGTGTGCTTTGTAAAGTACTTTCTATATTTTTATAGTGTTCTAAATCTTTGTTTAATTGTTCTATTTTATCTTTTGATTCAGTATTTTCTTTATACATTTTTTCATAATCAGCTGTTAATATGTCTAAAAAATCATCTACTTCATCTACACTATATCCATTTACCATTTGCTTTGAAAATTTTTTATTCTCTATCTCAAGTGGTGTTAACATATTATATCTACCTCATTTCTTTTATATTTAATTAGAAAAAATTGTCTTTCTAAAATTCTATTCTCTAATTTGTATTTTAGATAAACATATGTTTTTCTACTATTAAAAAATCGGAATCTACTTGACTTCAGAATATCCATCTGATAAAGTGACCTCCGATTTTCTATGTATACTAGTTATTTTTTAGCCATGATACAGATAATCTATTTTTGATTTCTTCTCTTGCCATTTCATTTGCAATTTCATAATTAGTTGGTGCAATTAAGAAAATTGAATTTGATATTTTTTGAATGTGTCCATCTAATGCATGTACAGATCCACTAATAAAATCAACTATTCTTCTCGCAACATCTTTATTAACATATTCTAAATTAACAATAACAGATTTTCTTTCTTTTAGGTAATTACATATTTCTTCTGATTGTTCAAAACTTGTTGGCTGTGATATTACCATTTTTACATTTTGAGTTTGTGGCATGTTCACAACTTTTGATTTTCTACTAAATATTTTATTTATTCCTTCATTTTCTTGTTCTTCATCATCTTCATAGTCATAATCATATGCTTTATCATCTATTTCTTCATCTTCTTCTGCTGGTTCCATTCCTAAAAAGTCCCAAATTTTATTCATTACAGCTCCTGCCATTTTTTAACCTCCCTAAAATATTTCTCCTTAGTATTCCTTAATAGTATCTTACTTTTTTTGTTAAAAGTCAATACTTTTTTTAGTTGTAATTTTTTTTTAATGTTATTGTAACATTATTGTAATATTATTTCATCATGCAACACTATATTTTTTACCTGTTTTAATTCTGTTTCACTATAGCCCAGTTCATTCTTTAATTCTTCATTTGTATAGTTTGTTATTATAGAATATGATTCATTTTGTCTTAATACTCTAACTACTATTTTATCTGTATATCCCATCCTATTTCTTAATATATAGTAAATATATTTTGTACTATCTTCATTTTCTGTAGCATTTTGGTCTTTTATAGTATTTTGTGTAGTATCTTCTTTTTTATTCATTAAAGGTTCTTTAATTAATGCATCATTTGGTACCTTTAACCCACTATAACTCCACCAAATTATATCAAATGTTATTTTTCTGTAATTTGCCAGTAGTTCCAGTCCATTTGTAATCTTAAATATTATTAATTTAGTCTCTTCCTCATTTGATATATATTCAATTTTAGCTCCAACTTCATCAGAATTAGATAGTCTTAATGTTACACTATCCCCTACTTTAGCTTGTTTTGCTTGTTCAGATTCTAATGAAACTGCAATATATCCTTCAAAGTTATCTATTATTTTTCCACTCTCTACACTTGTTGCTACAATTTCTCCTGTTTTTAAGTGTAAGTCATCTAGAAATTTTTTATTTAAGGTTGAAAAGCTTTCTGGAGTCAATATATTTTCTAATCCATCAACCCTATATGATACTATTCCACTTTCTGGTGCTGTTAAATATTCTGAACCTGAATTTAGGGTGTTTTCATAAGCACTTCTTTCTTCAATTAATTTTCTTATATATGAACCTTGTGGACTTTGTTCTCCGGCAATTTTTGCTTTTTTTGTTATTTTTGTGTTTATATCTTTTTTGTATTCTGAAATTTTTTGTACATCTTTTATATTTGATACTTCAACAAGCTTTTCTTCTATTTGTCTTTCTAATAATTTCATATCACTTGGCAATAAGTTCTTTTCTTTTTCCATTGCTTCTTGTATTTTTATATCTAATTCTTGTATTTTTTTTGTTAAATTTTCTTCATTATTACTATAATATCTGAATATAGCATCTCCTTTTGCTACTCTTTCCCCTTCTGTTTTAATTTGCATAATTCCATTTTTATAATTATCTCCTTGGATTACTGTTTCTTTTCTTATAACATATCCTACTACACTTTCTTCTTGTGATAGCTTTCCATTTTCAATCATGAATACATTTGTTGGTTGCTTTATTAATTGTATTATTGCATAAACAAAGTATATTATCACCATAAGTCCAATTAAATACGCAATTATTACTTTTTTCATATTCTTTTTTGGAATTACTACACTATTATTTTTTTGCATAGTATTAACTTTATTTATATTATTAATCTTACCATTTTTCTTCAATTTATTCCCTTTCTTTACTAATTCTTATTGAATAATTTTTATTAATTATTTTTGAAATTAGCCATTCAATAAATTAATCTTTATTGCATTAGTTAATTTCTAATCTTTGACATATTTTTTATAATAATTTCAATATTTTCTTGTTTATAACTGCTTCCATCTAGCCAAATTGTTTCTTTGTTTTTTCTAAACCATGTTAATTGTCGTTTAGCATACTTTCTTGTCTCTTGTTTTACCTTTTCTATTGCTTCTTCTTTTGTTAACTTTCCTTCTAAGTATTCTTTTATTTCTTTATATCCTAAGCCTTGCATCGCTGTTGGGTATTTTTCATATTTTTTTAATATACCTTGTACTTCTTCTATAAGCCCTTGTTCTATCATTATATCTACTCTTTTATTTATCCTATCATATAGAATTTCTCTATCCATATTTATTGCAAAAACATAATATTTATATGGATTTTTTTGTTTTCTCGATTCAATTTCCTGTTCTGTTTTAGTTTTTCCTGTAGCTTTATATATTTCTAATATTCTTATAATTCTTTTTTTATCATTTTGGCTTATATTTTTTATTGCCTCAGGGTCGATTTTTTTTGCTTGTTCATATAATTCTTCTAATCCATTTTCCTTAGCTATTTTTTCTAGTTTTTTTCTATATTCTTCATCAAATTCTATATCTTGATATTCTATGTTATATATTAAAGAATCTATATATAAACCTGTGCCTCCCACAATAATAGGAGTTTTTCCATTTTCTATAATTTCTTCTATTGATTTCATTGCTTGTTTTTTATATTCTGCTACACTATATCTTTCTTCTGGAGATACAAAGTCTAACATATAATGTTTAATTCCGCCTCATTTCTTCTTTTGTAGGCTTTGCACTTCCTATGTTCATGTCTTTATATATTTGCATTGAATCTGCTGATACTATTTCTCCATTTATTTTTTTAGCAAGTTCAATAGATAATGCAGTTTTTCCGTGATGCTGTCGGTCCACATATTACAATTACCTTTGGCAAATACTCACTTGAATTATTTATATTATTGAAATTATTTACTTTTAATTCTTCATTCTCCACTTTTTTTGGTTTTCTCCTTATACTTATATAAGTTACTTTCTATTTAATGCATTTTTTATCAATCCAGTTTCAAAATCTTTAATATAAGATACTTCGAATATAATTATTAAAACTAATACAACTCCAAATATCAAAATTTTCTTTTTTAATTGTTCTTTTGTAATTCTTTTTTCTGTATATTGGTTTAGCAAATTTCCCATATATGGAAGTGATATTATTGCATTTATAGGTGCAAATAATAAAATTGAAGTCGTTTTTGTTATTCCTATATAATTTTTATATGATTTATATTCTCTGTTTTCTATCACTATATTGTTTGAACTTATAAGTACTAGAACTGAAGTGATTATTAATACTACAATAAATCCTAATATTATAAATTTTATCTTTCTTATTTTATCTATGTTGTACATATTGTGATATATCGCTATTACCCCTATTATGTATATTATTACAGATATTAGTACTATTAAAAACATTTTTCTCTCCTTTTTATAATACTTATCTTAGAAACGTCCTTAATTTATAGTTCTAATCTAACTACAAATTATAGTGTATAAAATAATTCTTTTACAACTATGTTTTTAATTTAACATAACTATTTAGTTTTTGCAATAGATTTATTAAATTTTTATATATAACATTCTTGCTATTGTCATTGTGCAAAAACTAACTAATTATACTGTTAGTATATATTTACTTTATTGTTTCTGTTAAATTATACTTATTAATGCTATATTCGTAATTATGAAAGGATTGGTGAATATGGCATTAGATTATAGTTTAATAGGTGAACGAATTCGTAAAGCAAGAAAGGATAAAAATATTACTCAGGAAATACTTGCTGAAAAAATGGATGTTTCTATTGCTTATTTAAGTCGTGTTGAACGTGGTAATACTGAACTTAGTTTAAAAAGAGTTAATGAACTTTGTGAACTTCTAGAAGTATCAGAAGGTTATCTTCTAAATGGTACTTCAAACACTTCGAAAAATTATTTAAGTACTGATTTCTCTAATTTATTAAAAAATTGTCCTAGAGAAAAATTGAAATTAATTTATGATGTTGCTTGCATTATTGCAAATAGCTAAAACCTATTTTTTTGATTTTATATGTATAAAATCTTGAATTTGCCTAAAATTTTATGTATAATAACTAAAATATTATTTTAGGAGGATGTTATATGGATAAATTAACAATAAAAGATTTATACAAAAATACACAAAATTATATTGGAAACACTATAACGATTGAAGGATGGATTAAAACTTTACGTGACTCAAAAAACTTTGGTTTCATTGAAATTAATGATGGGTCTTTTTTTAAAAACGTGCAAGTCGTTTTTGATGATAATTTATCTAATTTTAATGATATATGTAAATTAAGTATTAGTTCTTCAGTAAAAGTAACTGGTGATTTTGTAAAAACAGATGCTGCAAAACAACCATTTGAAATAAAAGCAACTAGCATAGATGTTTATGATATATCAGATGCAGATTACCCACTTCAAAAGAAAAGACATTCTTTTGAATATTTACGTACAATAGCACACCTTCGTCCTCGTACTAATACTTTTAATGCTGTATTTAGAGTACGTTCTTGTATAGCATATGCAATACATAAATTCTTCCAAGAAAGAAACTTTGTATATGTCCATGCTCCTATTATCACATCAAGTGATGCAGAAGGTGCAGGCGAAATGTTTAACGTTTCTAGTTTTGATTTTAACAATGTTCCAAAAACAACAGATGGAAATGTAGATTATTCAAAAGACTTTTTTGCAAGACCTGCTCATTTAACAGTAAGTGGTCAATTAGATGTTGAAAACTATGCATTTGCTTTTAGAAATGTATATACATTTGGTCCAACATTTAGAGCTGAAAACTCAAATACAGTAAAACATGCTGCAGAATTTTGGATGATTGAACCTGAAATTTGTTTTGCAGATTTAAAAGATGACATGGATTTAGCAGAAAATATGTTAAAATTTGTTATTTCTTATGTACTTGAAACTTGTCCTGAAGAAATGGAATTTTTCAATAGCTTTGTTGATAAAACTTTACTTGAAAGAATGAACACTGTAGTAAATTCTGATTTTGGAAGAATCTCTTATACAGATGCTATAAAAGAATTGGAAAAATCAAATGATAAATTTGAATTTCCAGTAAGTTGGGGATGTGACCTTCAAACAGAACATGAAAGATATTTAAGTGAAACAATATTTAAAAAACCTGTATTTGTAACAGACTATCCTATGGATATTAAGGCATTTTATATGAAACAAAATGAAGACCGGAAAAACAGTTGCAGCAGCAGACCTTCTTGCTCCTGGAATTGGAGAAATAATTGGTGGTAGCCAAAGAGAAGAAAACCTTGAAAAACTTGAAAGAAGAATGAACGAACTTGGTTTAAACAAAGAAGATTACTGGTGGTACTTAGACCTAAGAAGATTCGGTAGCGTAGATCATGCAGGATTTGGACTTGGATTTGAAAGGTTAATTATGTACATAACAGGAATGCAGAATATCCGTGATGTTATCCCATTTCCAAGAACTCCAAAAAATTGTGAATTTTAAAATTTTACTTTATACTATTTTAGTTTCTTATAGTGAAAATATCACCTTTGATGATATTTCTTCAGTGATTTGCCTAATAATTATCAAATTATTAATATAT
>CAQOYX010000010.1 GCA_948852375.1 uncultured Clostridia bacterium | reverse complement strand
TAATAATATAGATAATACCCCGTGAAACTCTTATTCCATATAGCATTAAACTATCAGTCCTTAGGTTTTCTATTATTGCTCTTATAAATGAATACATTGCTATATAATAATATGTTATTTGCCCTATGTATTTTCTGTTTTTTGATATCTTTGTAAGTATTATGAATATTATTATGTTACAGATTGACTCGTATAGGAATGTTGGATGTACATATGTTGTTTCTCCTCCTATTTGTATTCCCATTTTCCATGGAAGGTTTGTTTGTCTTCCATAGGCTTCTACGTTTATGAAGTTTCCCCATCTTCCTAGTGCTTGACCTAGTGATAGGTATGGTACTATGTAATCAAGTAAGTTTAGCAAGTTTATTTTTCTTTTTTTGCAGAATATATAAGCAGTAACCCATCCACCTATTATTCCGCCCATATATTGCAAGTCCTCCATCTTTTATATTTAACATGCTTGCTAGGTCTTTGTATGAGTTTAAATTGAATATTACATAATATAATCTTGCACTTATGAATGATATTGGAATTAGAAATATGCTTAGGTCAAGGATGTCTTCATATTTTATACCATATGTTTTGTCTTTTTTCTTGCATAGGTATAGAGCAAGGATTAGGCTTGACACTATTATTACTGCATACCAATATATGGGTATATTTCCTATTGTGAATGCTGTTTTGTTTATATTTAGTTCTATGTTTAGAATTGGAAATGTGACTTTTTGCATTTGCCATTTTTCTCCTCTTTTTCGTTTTTTGCTTTGTTTTCCCTTCTAGGAGGTAATATATTTTGTTTGCTTTATTTCACCATTCACAAGACTAACGGGTATCACCCTGCCTCCTAGCTGTTCATGATTCCATTACAAAAATAAAATATATTACCTCCTTCACGCTGGTTTGTACCTTTAAACAATTAATAAAGTCCACAATACTCGCGTGGGCTGTCAAGCATAGCTTGACACTAAGGGCTTATAGCACTTATTTAATGTTTTATTCTTTTCCTTTTACGATTGATACTGCTATGTTGTCTTCTCTAAATACTTCTTTTAGTATTTGGTTTGCGTATGCTAAAGTTACTGTACTATATTCTTCTAGGTAGTCAAAACTGTTTATTCCTTTCATATAGTCTGCTAGGAACATTCTTGCTATGTTTGATACTTCATTATATTCTGTTACATAATCTCCGTAAATTTTTTTCTTTATTCTGTTAAATTCTTCTTCATTTAAACCCTTCTCTTTGTTTTCTTCTATTGCTTGTTTTAGTTGTTTTACTACGTTTTCTGGATTTTGTGCTGTTCCTGATATTATTACATGTGCATAGTTTTTTGAGAATTCATAGTCTAGGTCTGGTTGAACTATTATGTCTGCTTGATTGTATAGCTTTTGGTAAGTTTTTGAACTTTTGCCTAGTAACATGTATAGGATTATTTCTATTGCTATGTGTTTTTTTACGACGTCTTTTGTTGGTTTCTTATCTTTGAATCCTATCGCAAATATTGGATTTGTTACATCCATTGTTTCTATTTTTTCTTTTGCTACTATTTGTTGTTGCTCACTTGGATATATTCTTTTTATTTCACCTATGTTATCTTTTTTTGTTATTCTCTTTTTTATTTCTTCTAGTATCTCATTTGGTTTAAAGTCTCCACATACTACTATTGTCATGTTTGATAGATTATAAAATGTGTTATAGGCTTTGTATAGTATTTCTTTGTTTATTTTTCCTATTGATTCTATGCTTCCTGCTATGTCTATATTTATTGGATTTTGTTTATACATTAATTTCATTAAGTTCATGTATGTTTGCCAACTTGGCTCATCATCATACATGTTTATTTCTTGCCCTATTATGCCTTTTTCTTTTTCTACATTTTGGTCTGTAAAGTATGGATTTTGCACATAGTTCATTAGTTCATCTAATGCAGGATAGAAGTTGTCTGTTGCTTCAAATAAATATGCTGTGTGGTCGTTTGTTGTGTAGGCATTTGCTTCTACTCCTAAACTTGATAGTACATCTAGGCTATTTGTTCCGTTTTCTTGTTCGAATAGTTTGTGTTCTAGAAAGTGAGCTACTCCATCTGGAATTTTTGTTTCTTCTGTTTGTCCTGGAATTATGAAGTTGTTGTCTATTGATCCAAAGTTTGTTCCAAATATTACATATTTTTTGCTTGTTTCTTTTTTAGGTATAATGATTATGGTTAGACCATTTCCGCAATTTTTCTATATATGCGGTTTCTTTTACTTTTGAATTTTCTATTATTTGCATGCTTTTTCCTCCTTATTTGTTAAGAAGTAGATTGTATTTATTTTTGTTTGATTTGCTAAGTCTATTATTTGTTTTTTAGTTATTTCATTTATTTTATTTTGATATTCTTCTATTGATACATGTTTTCCTGATATTACTCCTCCAAAATAGTATGTTACTTCTGTGTCTTGTTCATCTGGAATGAATTTTATTGTTGATATTATTGTTTGTTTGGCATTTTGTAATTCTTCTTCTGTTAAATTACCATTTTTTATGTCTTCTAATTGTTCTTTTATTATTGTTAATGCTTTTTCATAGTTTTTTGTTTCTATTCCACATCGTATTAATATGTTGTTCATTTGTCTTATATAGTTTGAACTTGCTGTGTATGCAAGGCTTGCTTTTTCCCTTACGTTTTGAAATAATTTTGAGTTTGCTCCTCCTCCTAGTACCATGTTATATAAAAGTGCTGTATATTTTGAGTTTGGGTCTTCATTTTCTATGTTTAACCCTAACACTAGTTTTCCTTGGGTTATGTCCATTTGTTCTTGTACTGAAAGTGGTTCATTTTTTGTTTGTATTAATTGTGGTTTTGTTTTATTTATTGTTCTTTGTTGTAGTTTTTTTATGTTTTCATTTTGTTGTATTGTTTCTTCTATTTTTTCTTTATCAATTTTCCCTGATATAAATATGTCTATTTTACTGTTTTTTATCATTTCTTTATAATAGTCATATAAGTTTTTAGGTGTTATTTTCTCTAAGTCTTGTGTGTAACCATATTTATATAGACCATATGGTTTGTTTTTATACATTTCTTCTATACATCTGTCTAATGCATATTTTGCTTTGTTGTCTTTTTTTCCTTCTATTATTTGTTTTAAATTTTCTTTTTCTTGTTTTACATATTCTTCTTTAAATGTTCCATTTTCTATTAATGGATTAAATACTATTTCAAATATAGTATTTAGTCCTTTTTGTAATATATCACTTTCTTTAGGTAGAAATTCATCATTTATTGTTTCTAAATAGAATTTTAGTATATGGTTTTCTCCTATTTTTTCTATTCCACAATCAAATGATGCTCCATACATTTCTTCTAGGTTTATACTAATTTGTTCTGAAGTCTTCATTGTATTGGTGCCTCTTCTTAAGACTGATGCTATTAGTGCTTGCTTTGTTATTGTCTCTTTTAATAAAGGTGTAGTTATAAATACTGTTAATAAATTTGTTTTAAATTTGTTTGTTTCTATAATATGAGAGTCTATTCCCTCTTTTATTGGTTTAGTATAATATTTCAAGTTTTTTCCTCCTATTCCTTTTTAGATCTTTGTTATATTTAATATTGTAATTCATACTCTCTCCCTTCTTTTATTTATATGTTTATAGTATAATATATTTTGGTAATTTTATACAATAGTTTTATATTATTTTATATTATTTATTAGCTGTACAATATAACGTTTTGTTATATTTCAATAGATAACATGTAATTTACCCTTTATACTTAAAAATAATATCACTCTGTAAAATATTCCTTTATAGAATACTTACAAAGTGATACCTTTTATGTATTTTATTTATTATCTTTTTCCATTGTATTTTTTATTTTATTGGCTTTTTTTCTTATTCTTTGTATTGCTGTATCTACACTTTTTACTTTACTTCCTAATTTTTCTGCTATTACAGCATATGATTTTCCTTGTTTATAATAGTGTAATACTTGTTTTTCAAAATCGCTTAAGTTTTCATCTATTTGTTTTTCTATTGAATTATAATATTCTTTTTTTGTTATTGTTTCTAATGGATCTTCCATAGTTTTGGTTTCTAATATATCTATTATTTGCATATCATCATTTTCTTCATATGCTGTTTGATTTAATGATATGCTTGAATTTAATGGTATGTTTTTTTGGCGATTAGAGGTTTTTATTGCTGTTATTAATTGTCTTTCTATACATAGGTTTGCAAATGTTTTAAATGAGTTTTGTTTTCCTACATCAAACGATTTGGTCGCTTTATATAGACCAATTAATCCTTCTTGTATTATGTCTTCTCTTTCTGCTCCTGCCATGAAAAATTTGCTTGCTTTCATATTTACTAGGTCATTATATTTGTTCATCATATAATTTAAAGCTAAGTTATCTCCTGATTGTATAACTTCTATTATTTTTTCATCTGGCATATTTATATATTGTTCATTTAGTTGATTTATCCCAGCCATATACCGTTTGCTACCTCCCACATAATGCTTGTTTTACTCGCTTTCAACTTATTATATGTAGAAAATAGTAATATGTCAAGAGTTTTAGCTGTTTTTGTTGAATTTTAGTTAGCGTTTAGACTATTTTATTCTGTATATGGTATAGCTATATAATCTATTTCTAAATTTCCAGTTGCTTCACTCATAGTATTGTATCCATAAATAATAAATCCATTAGCTGTTTTTCCACTTATTGACCACTCAGTCAAAGCATAATGTTTAGCTCCATTAACATTTGTTACTGTAACACTATAATTATCGTTTTCCATTGGCTCTTTAAAAGTAACATTAATAACCTTACCCGTACTTTTATTAATTGATCCAAATATGACGTGACCACTTCTTATTTGTCCAATAGTTGATTTTAATTTTTCATCTAACTTCTCATTAATATATTCATTTAATTGTTCTGTAGTTAATGTTACTTCCGAATTGGTTGCTATTTTTATTTGACTATATAATTCTTCTAAATCTGATAGCTCTTTGTTTTGTATATTTAAGTAATTTTTACTTGCATTTGTTGCCAACCTAAATATGCTATTATCTCCTAATGATAAATTTAATACTACACTTGTTAAAATTAATAGAAGTATTATTGTTATTATTAAACTTATTAGTGTTATTCCTTTTTCTTTCATTATTACTTTTTACCTCACAATTTAATTCTTTACTTTAGTATATATTATTTTCCGTTTTTAATACTATTTATTTTATATAATTTCTATATGTTCATTTATATCATTAAGCTAGAACTATGTCAAGACATATCACGTTATTGATACACAAAATTCTTTATTTTTTCCAACGCAACTTTTCTACTGCTTATTTTATTTTTCTCTTCTTTGGATATTTCCGCCATTGTTTTGCCATTTGATAATTCAAATATTTCATCAAAACCAAATCCATTTTCTCCTTTAGGAAATTCTGCAATATATCCTGTTTGTTCTCCTCTTACTACTTTACAACCATTTTCATTACAATATGCTATGCATGTTACATGTTTTACTTTTCTTCTTTCTTTTGGTAAATTTTTCATTTTTTCTAATATGTATTCATTTCGCTTTCTTGCGTATTCATTGCTAGACTTGTCTATACCTAAAAATCTTGCTGTTATTACCCCTGGCCAACCTTCATATTCTTCTATTTCTATTCCTGAATCATCTGCTATACAAGGTATTTTTGTTTTCTCATATATGCATTTTGCTTTTTTTGTAGCATTTTCTTCAAATGTTTTTCCATCTTCTTCTATTTCTATTTCAAGCATACATTGTTTTAATGATATTATTTCAAATTCTTTTAATATTTGTTCAATTTCTTTTAATTTTCCTTCATTATTTGTTGCAACTAACAGCTTCATATGTAAACCCTCCTATTTCTTTATTTACTAAAGTTTTTCTGTATTTATTCCATCTATACAATAGTCATAAATAAACTTTTTCAAATTTTCCATATTATTCGTTTCATAATACCTAATCAATTCTTCACCAAAAATAACATCTTTTTCTACTGGAATACTGATAATTCCCTTACCATTTTGTATCATAATTTTATTAGCAAATAACATTGCAGTTCTTTTATTTCCATCTGAAAAAAATTGTGTTCTCATTAAGTAGCACATAATAGAGATTGACCTATTAGTTATACATTCTATTGTATTTAGTTCTTGTAAATTCTTTAATACAATTTCCCGAGTTTCAGGAAAAGTTATATTAATTCCCTCAATATGTGAACTTTTCCAAATGCTATCTACAATATTGCGTTTAGCTAAAAATACATTTTGCTCTTGTGTCATATTATATTTATCTTGCAATTTTCGTATTCCTCCTAATATCTTTTATTTAATACAGTATATCATAATCTTTCTTAAAATACTATATCCTAAATAGAATGATTATAACTTTTTTATTCATTACATATTTCACAAAATAACGTCTACATTTATTGACTTTTTTTTACATTTATATAATAATTAATATGTTCTAAAAAATTTGGAGAATTTTGGAATTTTATTTGTTATGACATTTATTGTCAAGATGGAGGTTTATATGTCTAAGGTTTCAGTTGTACTTGGTACTTTTTTTGGAGATGAAGGAAAAGGTAAAATTATTGATTATCTTTCTCGGAACAGCTGATGTTTCTGTTCGTTGTTCTGGTGGTAATAATGCTCGGGCATACTATTGTGGCTGATGGTAAGAAGTTTGCTTTTCATTTAATTCCATCACGGAATTTTGAACCCTAATACTAAGGCTATTATTGGTAATGGTGTTGTTATTGACCCTCGTGTTTTAATAGAAGAAATTAATACTTTACATGAGGCAGGATACACTACTAATAATTTGTTTATTAGTAATAAGGCTCATGTTATTATGCCTTATCATATTGTTTTAGATAAGCTACTTGAAGAAACTAGAGGTAATGATAAGATTGGCACTACTGCTCGTGGTATTGGACCTGCTTATTGTGATAAGTATGAAAGATGTGGTATTAGGTTTGAAGATTTTGTTACTCCTAAATTTAGGGAAATTGCTAAACGTAATATTAATAATAAAAATAAAATTTTACAGGCTTTTGGATATGATACATTAGATGCTGATAGTATTATTTCAGAATACGAAGAATATGCTAGAATTCTTACTCCTTTTATGAAAGATACTATTAATATTATTCATCAAAGTTTGGAAGAAGATAAAAATATTTTATGTGAGGGTGCTCAAGCAACTTTATTAGATATTGATTTTGGTACTTATCCTTTTGTTACTTCTTCTAGCCCAAGTATTGGAGGAGTTTGCACAGGTACAGGTGTTGGTGCAAAAGATATTGGTGAAGTTTATGGTGTTTTAAAGGCTTATTCTTCTAAAGTTGGTGCAGGCCCTTTTCTTACAGAACAGGATAATGAAATAGGTAATCGTATTCGCGAACTTGGGCATGAGTATGGTACTACAACAAAGCGTCCAAGACGTTGCCGGATGGCTTGATCTTGTTGCACTTAAATATTCTTGTCGTATTAATGGTATTACAGGTCTTTGTGTAAATCATTTAGATACTATAGGTAAACTTGATAAAATTAAATTGTGTGTCGCATATAAGCATAATGGTAAAGTATCTCGGGGATTTCTCTACAAATCCTACTTATATTTCAAATTGCGAACCTGTTTATGAAGAATTTAAAGGTGATTTTGGTGATTTAACAGGTATAAAAACTAGAAATGACTTACCTGAAAATGCAAAAAAATATCTAAATCGTATTGAAGAAATAACCAAAGTACCAATCAAATTTATTGGTACAGGTCCAGATAGAAACGATATGATTGTTTTTTAAAGTAAATTGCATTAGAAGTTAGAAGGTGTGGATTTTGCCCAAAGTATATTTGGAAAAAAATGTTTTAGATGCTTGTTTTGAACGTTTAGAGTTTATTTTCGATAATTTTGATAATATATATTTTAGCGTTAGTGGCGGTAAGGATAGTTCTGTAATGGTTCAACTTGCTAATATGGTTGCAAAAAAAAAGAATAAAAAATTTGATGTTTTATATATTGATTTTGAAGCTCAATATAGACTTACTATTAAGCATGTGTATGAACTTAAAAATTTATCTCGGGGTAAGAGATTTTTATCATATCGCTCTTCCTATTGCTCTTAGAAATGCTGTTTCTATTTTACAGCCTAAGTGGATTTGCTGGGAAGAAGAAAGTAAAGATTTATGGGTTAGGGATTTACCAAAAGATAGTATTAATATTAATAATTGCCCTTTTCATTGGTTTAAAAAGGGAGAAGAATTTGAAGAGTTTATTCTTCAATTTGCTGATTGGTACCAAAAAAAACATGGCGGTAAAGTGGCTTGTGGTGTTGGTATTAGGTGTGATGAGAGTTTAAATCGTTTTAGGGCTATTGCTTTTGATGGCAAGGTTATGTTTAAGGACAAACGTTGGACTACTAAAATTAGATTTTGCGATAATTATATTGATGTTTATAATTTTTACCCTTTATATGATTGGAAAACTGAAGATATTTGGGGTGCTGTAAGTAAGTTTGATCTTATGTATAACGAGGTTTATGAACTTATGTATAAAAATGGCTTAAGTATTTATGCCCAACGTTTGTGCCAGCCTTATGGTGATGACCAAAAAAATGGTTTAGATCAGTTTAAAGCTTTGGAATATGATACATGGGACAAGGTTGTTAATCGTGTTAATGGTGTTAATTTTGGCAATATTTATTGTAGAACTTCTGCACTTGGTAATCTTAAAACTTCTAAACCTAAATTTATGAGTTGGATGGAGTATTCGATATTTTTATTAGAGAGTATTGGTATTTATAATAGTGATTTAATGTTACATTATTATAGAAAAATTAAGAAATTTGCTGATTGGTATAAAAAACGTGATGATATTGATATTTGCGATATTCCTGATGAGGCAGATAGTAAACTTGAAACTCAAAAGAAAGTAATTTCTTGGAGAAGGATTGCAAGAGCTATTGAAAAAAACGATTTTTATATGAAACGTCTTTGTTTTACGCAAACTAAGACTGATAATGAAGAATTACACCATTTAATTCATAAATGGGATAATTTACTAACTAAAGATACTATTTCTACAGATAAAGATTTGAATAATTTTATAAGAAAAGAGGTGATAGATTATGATTGTGAAGATGACAAATAAAGACAATAATTTCTACAATTATATGGGTAAATTTTTTGGTTCTAGAATTGTTCAAACTGAAACAAAAGATCGTATATATGATGATAATAATAAAGTTTGGTATATTTATTTAAATGAAAATACTAAACCTTGTGCTTTTATTTCTGTTTGTAATAATGTTATTAAAAATATTTATTCTAATAATGATGTTTATTTAAAAAAGCTTATTTTATCTGTAAAAAATGCAATTCATATAGAGCCTAGTACTGTTACTAGAACTTATGAAGATATCTATATTAGTTGTGGACTAAAAATTACTATTTTAGATAATTATAAGCATTTTATTATGATTCGAGGTGAGGATGATAATGTCAGAAATTAAATTTCCTGTTTTAAATGTTAAAATGGTTGATATTGACAAAGTAATCGCAAATGATTATAATCCCAATAAAGTAGCTCCTCCTGAAATGAAACTTTTAAAACATTCTATTGAAGAAGATGGCTATACCCAACCTATTGTTACTTATTATGATAAAGCAAAAGATACTTATATTGTTGTAGATGGCTTTCACCGCTTTCGATGTGCTAAGGAATATTTTAATTTAAAAGAAATTCCTGTTGTTACTATTGATAAGGATTTATCCAATAGGATGGCAAGCACTATAAGACATAATAGAGCCAGAGGTACCCATCAAATTATTGATATGGCTAAGATTGTTGTTGATTTAAGTAGAGATGGTTGGACAGAGGCTGAAATTTCCAAAAATTTAGGAATGGAACTTGATGAAATTATAAGGCTTAAGCAGGTTAGTGGCTTAAAGGAGGCTTTTGCTAATCATGTTTTTTCTAAATCTTGGGAAGAATTTGAAGATAACTTAAAAAAAAATACCTAAAAAATTTTTTATACAAACTGTACACCTAGTTTATGTGGATTATTTCCTCTAAAACTAGGTTGTTTTTTTAATTTTTTATATAACTTTTATATGATAAAAGTTATGCAAATATGGAATTGTGATCCATATTTGCATAACTTTAGCTTTCTTTCTTTTTTCTAATTAATATTAATGGTGTTAGTTCTTTGCCTTGTCCTGATGGATTGTCTTTTATTAGTTCTTTTAGGTCTTCTATTGACATGTTTATATCATTTGAGTATCCTAATACTTCTTGTCCTAAATCGTTTGCATCTACTATCATGCATGATATTCCTAAAGTTTCTTTTATTTCATTACATACTACTTCTGGGTTTTCAGGTAACCTAATTCCTATATCTCCATATTCTTTCCATACATGATCGTAAAATCCATCTAGTCCTGCTACCTCTTGTCCTACTATTTCATAAAAAACTCCTTTTTTACCAAATAGTTTTGTTACTGCACTTGCAATGCTTGCCCAAAGCACTTTAAGTAGACCTACTGTGTTTATTGCATATTGCATTTTTATGGTTTCTCCTACCCCTACTCCAGTACTTGGATGTGATGCAAATTTCGATAGTAGTTTTGCCCAAAATCCTATTTTTATATCTTCTCTTTTTACTATTCTATTTTGGCATAATGCTATTATTTTTTCACTACTTGATATTATATCTCCTTCTTCATAGATTGGAGATACATATTCTTTAAATATATCAATATATGATTCTCCTTGTTTTACAAATCTTGTTTTTATTGCATGTCTTAAATAGGTATTTCCATTTACTTCTATTTCTACACTTTTCCCTTCATTTGCATAAAATTCCATACTTACAATCATCCTTCCTTTAAGGTACAAATTAAATTATTGCTTCTTACAATTATTTTTTGCCCTTTTCATATATTTTTTTGCAATGTGTAATATTTTTATATTTATTACATATACTATATATTATCTCTTTATTTGAAATTATACAATATTTTAGATGAATTTTTAAGATTTTTTCATAAAGTATTGACATATTCAGTAAAACATATTATACTATGTAAAGTACATCGCGAGGTGGAGCAGTTGGCAGCTCGTTGGGCTCATAACCCAAAGGTCGCAGGTTCGAGTCCTGCCTTCGCAACCAACAATAGCAAGTCTTTTAAGACTTGCTTGTTTTTTGTTTATTGCAAAAAAGGTGACGAAAAAGTGACGGAAATAAAAAGAAGCGGATTTCTTACTGTTGTCCATGATGAAATATTAAATTTATCAGCAACAACTTTAAAGCTAATGTAATTATTAGAATAATATTGAACTACTTTTAATTCTAAATCATTTGAATATTTTTCCATAAAAATGAACCCTCCTTATTAAACTTTTTGTCTAATAAGGAGGGTTCACTTTAATGATGATAGACCCCAATTCTTAAAAATGATAGAAAAAAGTAATAAGAAATTATTTGAAGGAAGTGCAACATATGAGTAATAAAGAACAATCAAATTATTATGCAATAATACCTTCAATAGTTAGATATATATATATATCATTAATTGTATTTACAGTAGCAAAAAATAGTATATATGTACCGTAAATATATATACTTTTTATGCAAAAAATAGAGCAGACTGCAAATCTACTCTATTTTTTTTATTCAAATATTTCAGCAAATTCTTCTCCATCAATTTTTTCTTTTTCTAGTAATATTCCTGCTACTTTGTGTAGTTTTTCTATGTTATCTTTTAAAATTTCTGCAGCTTTTGTATATGCTGTATCTATTATTCTTTTTGTTTCTTTATCTATTATGCTTGCTGTTTCTTCTGAATATTCTTTGCTTTGGGCAAGATCCCTTCCTAAAAATACTTCTTCCCCTGTTGAACCTAGCATTATTGTTCCTACAGTTTCGCTCATTCCATACTTTGTTACCATGCTTCTTGCTATTTTTGTTGCTCTTTCTATATCGTTTGATGCTCCTGTTGAAATGTCATTTAGTATTAATTGTTCTGCTACTCTTCCTCCTAGTAGTGATACTATGTTTTCTTCCATTTCTGTTTTTGACATGAAGGATTTATCTTCTGTTGGTCTATACATTGTGTATCCTCCTGCCATTCCACGTGGTACTATTGATATTTGATGCACTGCATCTTGTGTTGGTAAAAATCTACTTACTACTGCATGACCTGCTTCATGGTATGCTACTAGTTTGTTTTCTTTTTCACTTCTTACTCTTGTTTTCTTTTCTGGTCCCATTGTTACTTTTACCATGGCCTCTTCTATTTCCTGCATTGCAATTTCTGTTTTATTTCTTCTTGCAGCAAGTAATGCTGCTTCATTTAATACATTTTCTAGATCTGCTCCTGCAAATCCTGATGTGTTTTTTGCTACTAGTTTTAAATCTACATCTTCTGCTAACTTTTTCTTTTTTGCATGTACTTCTAATATTTGTTCTCTTGCTTTTACGTCTGGTGCTGATACTACTATTTGACGGTCAAATCTTCCTGGTCTTAATAGTGCTTTGTCTAATACGTCTGGTCTATTTGTTGCAGCTAAAACTATTACTCCTTCGTTTGTTCCAAATCCGTCCATTTCAACTAGTAATTGATTTAGTGTTTGTTCTCTTTCATCATGTCCCCCTCCTAGTCCTGCTCCTCTTTGACGTCCTACTGCATCTATTTCATCTATGAATATGATACATGGGGCTTTTTTCTTTGCTTCTTCAAATAGGTCTCTTACACGTGATGCTCCAACACCTACAAACATTTCTACAAAGTCTGAACCACTTATTATAAAAAATGGTACTCCCGCTTCTCCTGCTACGGCTTTTGCAAGTAGCGTTTTTCCTGTTCCTGGCTGACCTACAAGTAACACTCCTTTTGGTATTCTTGCTCCCATGTCTGTAAATTTCCTTGGGTTTTTTAGGAATTCTACTATTTCTTGTAGTTCTTCTTTTTCTTCATCTACTCCTGCTACATCTTCAAATGTTACTCTGTTTCTGTCTTCATTGCCCATTAGTCTTGCCTTTGATTTTCCAAATGACATTGTTTTGTTTCCATTTTGTCCACCATTCATTACTAAGAACCAGAATATCATAAAAATTATTAGTAACCCAAATGGCGTAAGTAGGCTAAGTACTGTAATTATTATTGATTGATTTTGTTCTTTTAATGATATTTCTCCTTGTTTTAATGGTTCTTCTATATAGCTCATGAAACTATATATACTTGGTATGTTTACTTCTTTTTTTAGATTTTCTCCTTTTAGTGTTACATATGCTTTTGTTTCATCGGATGTGATTTCTATTTCTTTTACTTCTCCTGCTTCTATTTTGGTAATTAATTCTGAATAATTTAGTTTTGAATTTGAGTTATCCATTATTGTTAGTAATAGTACTATGAATATTACTAATATTATTAACCACATTCCTAATGTTTTTAATCCACTTTTCACTTTTCTTCCTCCTTCAAAATTCGTGAAGCAAATTTTATACTCTATGGGGAGACATGCAAGCCACCCCTACTCTTCACTTTTTCACTTTATTGTCATGAAATATAACACATATTATACCCATTTGCAATAGTTTTTTTATGTCTTTTTTGTGTCAATTGTAGTTGTATCAAGCCTTTTCTTACGGATACTATATGTTTACTATGAAAAATATTTTTTTATTTTTTAGTAAAATTTTTACTTTTTTATTTGGAATTAAGTATTTGTTTCCTATGTTATTATTACATAGTTTGATAATATCTTGCAAATGTATTTTCTCTATTCCACTACTTGACCCGAAAAGTCTATTAATAGTATATAACACTATTTTATTTTTTATAACTTCACAGTACTCATTAAATTTTTTTTGATCTAGTGTTATTTGCTCTTTTGTTTCTTCTATTAATATTTCTTTATATGCTTTTTTTGTTACATCTTCAAAATAAGTGGTCTCTTGTTTTGCAATATTTGATAATCTATTTATTGTTTCTATAAAATTAGGATTAAATTCTTTTTGTATGTATGGAATTAGTAAGTTTCTTATTTTGTTTCTTGTATATATGTTTTCCAAATTTGAACTATCTATTCGTGGTTGTAGCTTATTTTCTTTACAATATTTTTCTATTTCAGTTCTATCACATTCTAATAATGGTCGTATGTATTTATTTTCTCTTTTTATTTCAATTCCTTTTAATCCGTGATGTTCCACATCCTCTTATTATATTCATTAATACTGTTTCTGTATTATCATTTTTTGTATGTGCTGTTGCTATTTTTTTTGATTTTGTTTTTTCTAATATTTCATTAAAAAATGCATATCTTAAGTTTCTTCCTGCTTCTTCTGTACCTATTTTTTGGTTTTTAGCTATTTTTTCTACTTGTTCTTGTTTTACATAGCATTGGATATTTTTCGTTTTACAGTAATTTTCTACATATTGCTGATCTATTATTGCATCTTTTCTTATCATGTGGTTTACATGTGCTACTACTATGTTAAATTCTATTTCTTTTTGTATTTTTATTAATATGTCTAATAAAGTAATGGAGTCAGGTCCCCCTGACACTCCTACTACTACGGAATCACCGCTTTCCGTATTAAATTATTTTTTTTTATTGTTTGCAGTACAATTTCTTCTAACATGTTTCTTGCCTTTCTTTTAATTTTCCCTATATTTGTCTATATTAGTAAATTTCGTGTAATTTCCTAACCATAACAGTTCTATTGTTCCTGTTGAACCTGCTCTATGTTTTGCTATTATTACTTCTGCTATGTTTTTCTTTTCGCTTTCTTCGTTATAGTAGTCATCTCTATATAAAAACATTACTATATCTGCATCTTGTTCTATTGCTCCTGATTCACGTAGATCTGATAACATTGGTCTATGGTCTGGACGTTGTTCTGGTGCTCTTGATAGTTGTGATAATGCTATTACTGGTACGTTTATTTCTTTTGCTAGTATTTTTAATGACCTACTTATTTCTGATATTTCTTGTTCACGACTTCCTCCTCGTTTATTATTGCTTGCTTGTACTAGTTGAAGATAGTCTATTACTACTAGCCCTATGTTTTTTTCTAGCTTTAGTTTTCTGCATTTTGCTCTTATTTCCATTACTGATATTCCTGGAGTGTCGTCTATGTATATTCCTGCTTCTGATAATGGTCCTAATGCTCCTGCTAATTTTACCCAGTCTTCTTCGTCCATTTTTCCTGTTCTTATTTTGTTACTATCTACCATTGCTTCACTGCATAAAATTCTATTTGCCATTTGTTCTTTTGACATTTCTAAGCTAAATATTGCTACTGGTATGTTTGCTCTTATGCTTGCATTTGTTGCCATGTTTAGGGCAAATGCTGATTTTCCCATTGCTGGTCTTGCAGCAATTAATACTAAGTCAGATTCGTGAAGCCCTGCTGTTTTGTAGTCCAAATCTATGAATCCTGTAGGTACTCCTGTTATGTGTTGTTTTCGGTTGTATAGTTTTTCTAGTTCAGCAAATGTGTCTACTAATATGTCTTTCATTGATGCATATCCTTTTTGGTTCTTTTTTTGCATTATGTTAAATATTTTTTTTTCTGCTTCATCCATTATTAGCTCTACATCTTCTGTTGGGTCATAACCTAACGCAATTATTTCGTTTGCTGTTCCTATCAGATTTCTTAACATTGATTTTTCTTCTACTATTTTTATGTATTTAGCTATATTGGCACTGGTTGGTGCCATGTCTGGTAGGCTTGCTAAATATTCTAGTCCACCGTACTGCTTCAAATTTTCCTATTGATATTAGTTCTGCTTTTAGGGTTATTATGTCTATTGGCTCTGCTTTATTATATAGGTTTAGTATCGCTCCATAGATGGCTTTGTTGTCTTCACGATAGAAGTCTTCTTGTTTTAGAATTTCTATTACAGATATTACGGCATCTTTGTCTGTTAGCATGCTTCCGAAGTACTGCTTGTTCTGCTTCTATATCACTTGGTGGGATTTTTCCTAGTTCCATTGTTTTTTCCTCTTTCTATGATTTTATGCTTTTGCAGTCCGCTTCCATGGTATATATACCATTTACGCTGATTAGTACTGTATTTATTGTTGTGCTTAAAGTCCCCTTTACTTGCATGGACTGTCTTATATAAGCAGACTGATGGGGCTTAGGTAGTTATTTTAAATGATACATTAATTTTTTTATTGACTTACTACATTTACTTTTAGTTTTGCTGTTACTCCCTCATATAGTTTTATTTCTACATTAAACATCCCTAACACTTTTATTGGTTCAGTTAAGTTTATTTTCTTTTTATCTACTTTTATTTTGTATTCTTTTTCTAGAACTTCTTGTATCTCTTTTGCAGTTACTGAGCCAAATACTTTTCCGTTTTCTCCACTTTTTACTGGTAGTTTTAAAATTATTTCTTCTATTTTTTTTGCTGTTTGTTTTGCTACTTCTAATTCTAAATTTTTTTTATGTTGATCTGATGCTTTTTTTGATTGTAGGTTTGTTAAGTTTCCTTTGTCTGCTAGTACAGCTAAATCTTTTGGAAATAGGTAGTTTCTTGCATATCCATCATTTGCATTTATTATTTGATCTTTTTTTCCTACTCCTTTTATGTCTTGTTTTAATATTACTTTCATTTTTTATAACCTCCCTTCTCTAAAGTATAAATTTATTTAAAAATATTCAACTATTTTATTTTTCAAGTTTTGCTTTCATGCTTTATATTTTATACCATAAATGCTTTTTTTTCAAGACAATTTGTTTTTATATTTTATTCTTTTACTATCTTTATCACCTTTTTATATAAAAAAATTAGTAGGCTTGTTGTACTGAACCAAAAAAATGTCCAATTTTTTTGTTCAGTACACATTAAATTGCATTAAAAAATTAGGGCAGAAAACTTTTAAAGTTTTCTACCCTTTCAGAGACAAGACAGTTTAGTTTTGTTATTTTCTAAATTGTTTTTTATTTATTTGTGTTTAATACAATGATTATACTACTGTATTCGTTTTTCTTTTGCTTATAATACATATTTTTTTATTAAAAATGTTCCTACTCCTAATATTGTTACAGAAAAAATACCTATTGTATAATAAATGTGTTTGTTTCCTGTTGGTGGCATTATAGTGTCATCTCTACGTACTACTGTGTCATATTCTTGTGCCGTTTGTTCTAAGTTTTGGTTACCTGGTATATTTGATGTATCATATATTCCTTTTTCATTGTATATTTCAATTATTTCTGCTATGTTTCCAAAATCGTCATTATCGTTTTCTGTTGATAGGACTTTTCTTAATGTTATTGTTGCCTCTTGTTCTTCTTCTATTTCTAGTTCTTTTGTAATTGGGTTGTTTTCAGTTGCTTTTAGTATTATAGCTTGTGTACTTAGGTCTACTGCTTTATTGTTTATGTATGTTCCTTCGGTATCTGTTTGTACTTCGTCTTTTCTTACTACTTCCCATAATGCTTCTCCTCGTTCGTTTTTATTGTCTTGTTCATTATAACTTAAGTTGTTTGATACATAGTTTATTATGTTTTTTGCTCGTGTTTTTCCTGTTTCTTGTTCACTTTTGTTTGTTATAGCTATTTTATATGTTACTTCTAACTCTGCTCCATTTTTTAGTTCATCGTCTAGTGTGATTGAAAATTTGTTTTTTCCTCCTTCTGGCATTGTTAAATGTTCTGTCTTTCCTTCTTTTTTGTTTATTAATTCTGTTCCATCTGCTAGTGTTAGTTTTACGTTTTCTACATTTTGCTTTAATACTAGTTTTGTTTTTGGTCTTTGTACTATTCCAAAGTCTATACCTGCTATTTTATTTTCGTATTCTTCTTTTGATAAAGTTCCTGAAATATTTGTTGTTGCATATTCTACTTCTATACTCATTGGTTCTGTATATGCATACCTGTATGTGTTTTCTTCTAATTTATTCGCCAATTCTCTCGTTTTGTTAGCATCTATATGGTCTGGTTGTGGGTTTTTGTATGAGTTTAGTACTTCTGCTTTATAGTTTGTTATTGTCTTTGTGTAGTCTATTACTTCATCTGCTCTTGTGTTGTTATCTTGTGCATCTGATTTTGAATCATTAATTGTATACCACCATAGATTTCCACTTTTTGTTGTATATTTTGTTGCTTGATATTCATTTCCATTATATGATGTTGGATTTTCTCCTTTTTCTACTCCTTCTGGAGGTGTGCTTATCATTGCTGTTTTGTCATCTTTACCATATTCATATTTTATTTTGTAGTTTCCTGGTGTAAATCCTATAAAACCATACCATCCGCCTTCATCTGTTCTTGCTTGTGCTAATACTTTGTCTGTTTCGTTTTCTATTAGTTGTACTATTACCCCTTTTATTAGTTTGTCTTTTGTTGAATCTTGTGTTTGACTTGATGGTTTCGCATTTTTTATTTCTCCATCACCTTCTCTTGTGTCTGCTATATATACTTCTTCTTTGCTTTTTTTGGTTGCATCTTCAAATACTACTCCTTCTATTGTTCTCGAACCTGCTATTTTATTTGTAATGTTGTCTGAGCCTACTGTTGTTGATTTAAATCGCATTTTTGGTGAAAGGCTTATATCGTCTTCATATATACTTTTTTCTCCTCTTCCTTGTAATAGTTTTGTTACATTGTTTTCATTTGCATTTCCTGGATTTGAGTCTATGTCTATTAGTCCTTGTTCTGTTTTATATCCATTTATTTCTGCTAGATGCATTGTGTTTATAGCATTTCCTGTTAATAGCTCATTTTTTAATATTTGTTCATTTTCTATTAATTCGAATTTTATATATATGTATAGTTCCTCATTTTCTTTTAATGTCGTCTCTTCAGGTATTAAGTAGTTTGTACTATATGCTGATGAAGTATATTGTGAGTTTATACCATATTTGGATGTGTTATTTCTTGTTACCGCCTTTTGTCTTGTGCCATCTGAGTTTCCTATATAGCTCTCTATATATTCATATTTTAAGTCTGAATAATCTGCTATTTCCATAACTTTTACTTCTGTTTGTGATTGATTTTTTATTGCTATTTTATATGTTACATATATTTTTAATTTGTCGTCTCCTTCTAATTTATTTGGTGTACATACTGTGTATATACTATCGTTATAATATCCATTTGGTATTTCCCCATTTGTTATTTCTTCTGGTCTTAAGTATATATTATATTCATCATTGTCTACATCTCTTATTTTATTATTATTTGTAAAAGAATTGTTTAAATATGCTTGTCTTATTTGATTTTTGTAATCTTCCTGATTTATTCCTTCTGTATAACCACTTCTTTTATTGTATGCATATTTTGCACTTTTTTTATTAATTTTCACTTCTACATTGTATATATCTGTATTTACTACAAGGTCTACTGTATTTCTTACTTTTATTCCACAGTTTATGTTATTATTTTTATATGTTCCTGTTGTTATATTTATTCCTAAAGTTGTATCCCAGTAATTACCAATATCTAATGTTAATCCTTTTGAATCCATTAAATCGGTATATGCATCTATTCTACAGTCTTTTATGAATTGAACTTTATTTCTAATTTCTTCTGTACTTCCATATTTTCTTATTATTGTATTATATGCTTCTTGTTCATTTCCGTCCTTTTTCTACTATAGTTTTACTTACTTCTTTAAATAAATCTGTTACTTCTTCTGCTAGAAATACTTTATTTTTTATTGTATTTCCTGTATTATAGTCTGTTGTTTCGTAATTATTTGGATATGAACCTATTTCTTTAAATTTATTATTCAAATTGTTTCGTGTTTGTGTATTTTCTTGTATTTTTGATGTTTTATCTCCACTTGCGTTATAAGTTACATTTTCATATAGCAATCCATTATATGTAAATTTTAATTTATATTGCTTGTCTGGGCTTAAATTAATAAATTTATATTCTCCGTTTGCATCTGTTAATGTTATTGCTATTTGATTGCCTTCTTTATCATATAATGTTACTTGTATATTGGCTAATTTTTCATTATTATCATATTGATTGTTTCCTCCTACTGAATCTAGGAATGCTACTCCTTGTATTTCATATGTGTTCAATTTGTTTATTATATTGATTTCATTTTCTTTTTTTTGGTATATTGTTGTTGTGTAATTTCTTCCTATATCATTTTGACTTACTGAATATTTATATGGTTTTCCAGTTCTTGTGCTATATGTTTGTACTCCGTTCAAATTTATAATCTTTTTTTCCATCTGCTATTGACCAATTTGGTACTACTTCTTGTGGTGCTTTTGTTTCTTGTGCTTCTCCTCCATCTGAATCTGGTGTTTTATTAAGTGTTAATATTACTTTATTTGGTCTTAGTCCATATGCATTACCATCATCTCTCCAACTTACGTTTCCTATTATATCATGCGTTATTAATACTGCATTTGCTGTATTTGTGACATTATGTTTTGGCATTTTAAATGAATTTTCCTTATTTGTTGTATTATGCGTTCCTGTCCATTTTGACCATCTATATGCTGTTGATACTGTTGCATCTGTTTGTACATCTTCGTCTACTCTATATAAACGACCTCCTCCAGTTACACTGTTTATTCCTGTTCCTTTATTTAATGTTACCGCATATTTTTTTCTATATACTTTTACTATTGTTTCTCTTTCTCCTGTTACTGTATATGATTCTATTCTCGCTGCTTGATAAGTATCATCTGCAGCTCGGCTCCAAATTACTGTTTCTCCATAATTGTACTTTTCATTTTTTACAACTGTAGGTGGTTCAAATTCTCCATTTGGTTTTTCATATTCTACTTTTATTATTTGCGTATATGATCTTAATGTTTGTGTTCCATTCGCTGTTAATGTTACATTTGATGTTGGCATTGTAAATGTGTATTGTTTATTACTAGATTCATATGTACCTGTCCATTTACTCCAGCCATATTCAAATTTAGCTGTATTATCTAATAATGTAGCATCTATTGTTACATTTTTTCCTACTCTATATTCGCCATAACCTGTTACATCTTTTATTCCTGTTCCTTTATTTAACGTTACTGTATATTTTTTTCTATATACCCTTACTATTGTTTCTTTTTCTCCTGTTACTGTATATGATTCTATGCTCGCTGCTTGATAAGTACTGTCTTCCCTTCTATTCCAACTTACTATTGCTCCATACTCATACTCCATATTTATTTCATATCTACCATTATCTATAAAATTTCCATTTTCATCTTCATATACTGGCTTCACTTTTTGTAAATATGTATTTGTTCTTTTTGTTCCATTTGCTGTTAATGTTACATTTGACGCTGGCATTGTAAATGTGTATTGTTTATTACTAGACTCATATGTACCTGTCCACTTATCCCATCCGTATGTAAATTGAGCTGTATTATCTGATAATGTAGCATCTATTGTTACAAGGTCTCCTGCTCTATATTCACCTCCACCGCTTACATTTTTTATTCCTGTTGCTTTATTTAACGTTACTGTATATGTATTTGCACTCCAGATTGCTGTATAAGTCCTGTTTCCTGTAGAACCTTTTTCTATTGTTACAGTATTTCTTGTTGTTCCACTATCATCTTTCCATCCTTGAAATGTATGTCCCTCTTTAGTTGGATTATTTAATGTAAATGTAGGTGTATCTATTGTGTAAGTTGTTGGATTTTCTATTGATACACTTCCTCCATCTAAATTATATGTTATATTATATGGTATTGCCTCTGCATGTGCCACTAAATTTACATTAGCTCCTACTACAAAGTTAAATGGATTGTCTATTGCTGTATATTCATATGCATATCCATCGTTACTCCATCTCCACGTCCAATACTTAAATCGATATCCTGTTTTAGTTTGTGCTTGCACTGTTGCATTAGCACCATTTTTATAGAACTTCCCTTCTGTTACATTTTCAAACATATACTCTTGTCCTAACTCTATTGATGTGTTTACTCTCCAGTCACTTATTGGTGGATCAATTGAATAACTTGCACTTACTCTAAATTCTAATGTTCTATCAACATCCCACCAATTAAGTGGATTACCATACCATATTCCTATAGTTCCATCTACATTATTCCATTCCCACTTTATAGTATTATTTCCTTCATAAGGTGTAGCTACAAGATTTACACGTGCTCCATAATAGTACCATTTACTTTCTGTTGCTGAACTAATACCTTCACCTTTTGTTACTGTTACTAGATATGCTTGTCTATACATATCAAAGTTAATTCTTACTTCGTTAATTGGATGTTCTGTTATTGTAGCTTCAATTGGTTGATTATTACCATTGTGAATTCCTATATATTGTACATCTGGTGCTACATACCATGATATGTTTTGACCATAATATCCAAATTTTTCTCCTGGAGTCCAAGGAGCAACTCCTCCTCTTACATATCCATCTAAATCACTATTTAACAATTTCATCCAGTTACCATCTATATCCTGATATCTTATATATGGCACATACTTGTGTCCTAAACAAATGTGTGTATTAAACCCTCCATCTTCTGTATATTTTGCCCCATTGCGAACTGTAATATAATTATACTGTTCTGTTTTATTTGACCAAACTATTCTTCTTGTACACCATGGGTTTCTACACCAAACAGTTAGTCCGAGTTACTTCAGTTGTATATATATAAGCTGTATCACTGTCTAAATTTATTTGTCCTTCTATTGTACAACCAGCATTTATAACTAAAGGTGCAACTGTAATGTCATTTTCTGTTGCAATTGCTATACTACAGACATCAAGTTTTCCATTATATGGATATTTGTGAATAGAGCTAATATCACTATTTGTAGGATCATATTGGTCTGTACCAATATTATGAGGAGGCAAAACATATTTATTATGTATTTCTGTTTTTATAGTAGTTCCATTTAGAGTACATATACCATTATCAAAAATTTCAATTCCATGTGCATCATTTTCAACCGTTGTCCATTCCCTATTAAGAACTGCTGTATGTTGAATTTGACCCATTACTGTTATATTACAACCTGTTACAGTTACTTGTGAATTATTACGTAGTGATATTCCTGTATATCCATTACCAAAAATTTCAGCATTCTCTATTTTCGAATCACTTGAACATCTATCTAATTCAATTCCTGCATTATTATTATATCTTATCCAACCTCCTGAAATAATAACTCTGCTACTGTCTTGTTCTGAAAAAACTCCTGACCAATTATTATGACCTATATAGCATCCTATAATTTCTGCTTTTGACCCTTGATTTTGTCCCCAGTAGGCTCCTACTTCAATACCATGTCCACCATTGTTCATAACATATGAATTTAGCATTTGCAATTGTGTATTATGAGGTAAAACAATTGCAGAAGTATTATTTTCTCTATTTGGCAAATGTGTTTCTTCTAATTCTTCATCTGTTAAACTCCATATTGTTCCTTCTAAACCTAAGTCACGTTGAGGATTATTCCAGCCATTCCTTTGAATATTAGTATTTTCAATATATATGTTTACATTTATACCCTTACCAAATATAGCTGCTCCATTATTTTCATTTATATTGCTATTCAGAATTGTTATATTACTATTCTCATCTAAACATATACCTTGCTTAAATGCACGTATTACTGTAGAATTACGTATTAGTACATTGCTTGTATTATCACTGTCTTTACCCCTTATTCCTATACAATTTCCTGTATTATTGGCAAATCTTCCATTTAGAGTAATATTTTCAATAGTTACATTAGCTCCATTACCTATATAAATCATATTAGCTCGATCTTCATCAGTTTGGTTTGAGTCATATTCCATAAATATTGTATGAAAATTTCCATTTAGAGTAATATTTTTATCTATTACAATATTTTTGTAAATAGTAATATCATTAGCCAATATTATGTTACTTCCTTCTTCTTGGCCATCTATAGCTGCTTGTAATTCATCATAATTACTAACATATACTGTGGAGCTAACAGCTTCAACTGGCTTATTACTACTTCCAACTAATATTGCTAAGATTATATACATTAATATAAATATTGAAATTAAATGTATTGTTAATTGCGTTGTTTTTTGTGTTCTCTTATTTTTTAACTTCATATTTTTTCCTCCATTAAAAAACTAATTCTTTCTATTTTTTATTATAGCTTTTTTGTAAATAAAATCAATAGATATCTTTTCCAGTATTTTTTCTTGTATGTTATATTTCTTTACGGAAATAGTTTTCAAAATACTTTATTTTTTTATTTGTCTTTTATATTACTTTTTTGTAATTTTTCTGACTTATTTGGTATTTTTTGATTTTTACTAAGAAATATACTACTGTAATTTAAAATATATTAACTCTTAAAAGCATTTATTTACTTACGGCACTAGACTTATTAAGTAATGTAATATTTAAGAATTTATTTTATATGTGTATATTTGTAATAAAAAACACAATTTAGATTTTTATTTTCTAAATTGTGTTTTTCTTTTTATAGAATTGTAAGATTTTCTTATTACTCTTTCCTCTATTTTCCTAACTCTTCAAAATATTCATCTATTTTTTTTATTAGTTCTTGTTTTACTTCTTGTTTTGTTTTTCCTTCTACTTGTGCCCCAGCTAAAGTGATGTGTCCTCCACCTCCGCAGTTTTTCTAATATTACTTGTACATTTATATCTCCTATTGAGCGTCCACTTATGCATACTTTTTCTCCTACATTTCCTATTACAAATGAGGCTGTTATATCACTTATTGTTAATAACTCGTCAGCCGCTTTTGCACATATTATTCCAGAATCTTTGTTTTCTTTGTCATATATTGATACCCCTATTTTGTCATATACAATTTGTGCTTCTTTTACTATTTCTGATATTGTAGCATAATTATTTAAATCACTTTGAAACCATTTTTTTACTTTTATTATATCTACTCCACACTTTCTAAGGTATGCTGCTGCTTCAAATGTTCTTACTCCTGTTTTAAATGTGAAATTTTTGGTATCTGTCATTATTCCTGCATATAGTCCTTCTATTTCTATTTGCTTTAATTTTACTGGTGTTTCTACATATTGTAATAGTTCTGTTACTAGCTCTGCTGCAGATGATGCATATACTTCATGAAATGTTAGGGTTGCATTGTCTATGTAGTCTGCACTTCTTCTATGATGATCTATTACTACTATTTTATTGGTTTTTTCTAATAATACTGGTGATTCTACATAGCTTCGTTTATGTGTATCTACTATTATTAATAATGTTTCTCCGTGTTATTTTTGATGTTGCTTCTTGTTTATTTATAAATATTTCTTCTTCCTCTTCTTTTTTTACTGATTTCATAAATGCATCTAAACTTATTCCTGTTGTTTCATTTACTATGTTTGCATTTTTTCCTAAACTTTTTGCTAGTCTATATATCCCTAAGCTAGAACCCATAGAGTCTATGTCTCCATTTGTGTGTCCCATTATTAATATGTCTTTTGATTCTGTTATTAGTTCTTCTAGTGCATGTGCTACTATTCTTGCTTTTACTTTTGTTCTTTTTTCTAACTCTTGTGTTCTTCCTCCAAAGAATAGGTATTTTTCGTTTTCACATATTAGGGCTTGGTCTCCTCCGTCTTCCTAATACAATATCCATTCCTGCTAATGCTGATTTGTATTTTTCATATTGGGTTGAGCCTTCGTTTGAAATTGATATACTTAGAGTTATTTGTAATGTGCCTTCTAATGCTATTTCTTTTACTGTGTCTAATATTTGAAATTTGTTTTCTTTTACTTTTTCTAAATATCTTTGTTCAAATACATATACAAATGTATCTCTTTCTGATTTTATTACTACTCCTTTTGTTTCCACTGCCCAGTCATATATTGTTTTTTCTATTTTTGCAAGTATTCCTGGTCTTTCTTCATTTGATATTCTTTGTAAAAGTTCCTCATAGTTGTCTATCATTATTATTCCTATACATGTTTGTGCATCATTGTATTTTTTTACTGCTTTTATGTATTCTGTATTGTCTATAAAGTATAGTAGTAGCATATATTCTGGCTCATTTGTTTTTGCATTTTGTTTTGATTTTACATATTCTCCTATTATTTTATAGTGTTTGTCTTCTATTATTTGTTCTTTTTGTATTTGCCTATCTTTTATTCTGTTTTGATCATTATCTTGTGTTTTTTCTTGTATTTCTATTGTAATTTCTTGTGTTAGGTTATTTAAGACGTTGTCTATATCTATGTTTTCAAATTCACTAACAAATTTGGGACTTTTCCATATAATGTTTCCATCTGTTTCTATTATGATTAATGGAAATGGTGAATTTATTAAAGTTTTTTTTGCAGCACTGTCTACATTTATAGTTAATTCTCTAATATGTTCTGATATTTCTGATTTTCTTTTATTGCTTGTCCATATTGTATAAAAACAAATACTACCAAATAATATGATGCTTGGCATTATAAATGCTATTTCATAAATACATATTACTGTCAGTAGTATTGCTATTATTACTAAATATATTTTCGTTTTTGAATTTATTATTTCAAATGCTCTTTTGTTAGTATTTTGCATATGTCCTCCTTTTATTTTACATTTATATTTTACGCTTTTAGTATTTGCTTGTCAAGTAATTAGCTATATTTTATGAAATTACCCTGTAGGTTTGTCAAACATATGTCACACTTTCTTAGAAATCTCTATTGTTGAAATACCAAGTACGACTTCTCTGCGCTTTAACCTTGTATATATTCTAAATATTTTTCGTTTGGACTTAGCCATTTTAATGGCTTCATTGGGAAATTATTATATTCTCTTTCCCAATACTTTAATCTGTTTTTAAAATCTTCAAAACTACAAAATATTTTATTGTAATAGAATCTTTCTTGATCTTTTCTATGACTTCTTTCTACTTTTCCATTATGTCTTGGTGTTTTTGGTTTTATTAGTTTATGTCTTATTCCTAATTCTTCTAATTTCTTTTCAAACATCGTTTTCTTTTTTGTTCCTTGCCAATTTAATCTATTTGTGAATTCAAATCCATTATCTGTTTGTATACATTCTACTTTGAAGGGAAACTTCTTCAATACTATTTCTACAAATTCTGTTGATGCACTTGTACTTTGTTCTTTACTCGCCCATAATACTCTTTTCCTTGTATATTCGTCTATTGCTGTATATTGATAGTATCTTCCTTCTTGTTCTATTACTTCTTTTGTTAGATTTTTCTTTGGTACATATTTTACATCTATTTGTACTCTTTCTCCTGGATATGTCATCTGTTGATATGGTTTTGGCTCGTATTCTTTCTTCTTGCTTGGCGCCTTATTATAGATTCCTATTCGTTGCATTACTCTATACAAGCTTGTTATCGTTCTTGTATAACCTACTTTTCTTAATTTTATCCATAATACTACTAAGCCCGTATCTTTATTTTTATATTTGTAGTCTTTTATTAATTTTATTTCTTTTTCTGTATGTTGATTTGGATGACTATGTGGTCTTCTTGATTTATTTTTTAGTGATTGCACTGTACCATCATATTTTTCTCGCCACCTATATATTGTTTTTCTGTGCATTTTAAATTTTACTGCTGCTTTTGTTACTCCATGTTTTTGAGAATATTTAACAACTGATTGCTTATACAATATATCTTGTGTTATACTATTCATAGGAAATACCTTCTTTCGATATTGTTTTTGTGGTTAAAAACATTGTATCATATTTTTGGTATTTCCTATTTTTTATTTTCTATCTTGGGTGTGACATATCTATTGTAAACCTATATTAGCTATATTTTATGAAATTACCCCAACCTTTTTTTAGTTTTTTGTTTCAATTCACTGGTTACTATTTTGATTTTTTTTACTTATTTTATTGACAGCTAACACCTTTTATGCTATTATATTTATTGTGTTTATGGGTCAGTAGCTCAGTTGGATAGAGCACAGGCCTTCTAAGCCTGGGGTCGGGGGTTCGAATCCCTCCTGGCTCACCAAAACGAGTTTTTGTCGAACTCTCCATAATACTTGATATAACTTGATTTCAAGATTATAAAAATTTGACAACACAAAAATTAAAGACCGTTTCAAAAATGAAGCGGTCTTTAATTTTTATGGGATAGTGAAAAAGAAGAATATTATTTTAGTGTAGCTGATATTATTAGTGCTTTAACTTAGAGTAATAATCCAAGAAATTATTGGGATACGCTAAAAAGAAGGATGACAGAAGAAGAAAAAAGTGAGTTGTACGCAAAATGTGTACAACTGAAAATGAAATCTCAAAAAGATGGAAAAAGTTATTTAACACATACTTAGATATGCAAGGAATATTAAGATTGATCGAGTCAATACCAAATCCAAAAGCTGAACCTTCATCTTTAAAGCTCTCATTTTTTCTTCAAATTTTCTTTTTAATTACAAAAAATGTGTAAAAAGTAGAAAGAAATTGCAACTAGGATTTTTTTGTTTAAGTTGCACATATGGTCTACAATATGATACAATAATTGCTATAATGAGTATAATATGGGAGAAAAAG
>CAQOYX010000009.1:12053-28785 GCA_948852375.1 uncultured Clostridia bacterium | reverse complement strand
TATGCAGTATCTTTATATTTTATAAAAATATAACATTGCACAAAATCAAAGCTTTGTTAATATGAAATTAATGGAATAAATATAAAAACAAGTTGAAAATACAATTTTCAGCTTGTTTTTTATATGTATGGGAGGTGGATAATAAGTGATAAAAAATTTAAAAAGAAATTTAAAACAATTTAGAAAATCTAAAGGATATAGCAAATTAAGATTGGCAAGAGAAACAGGATTATGTGCTAGAAGTATTGAGTACATAGAAGCAGGAAAAGCAAAAAATCCAAGAATAGAAACACTAAAAAAAATTGCAAATGTTTTAGATATTACAGTTGAAGATTTAATAAGTTAATTTTAGCAAAAAACATATGTTAAACTAGAAAAGGAGGAACACAAATGAGTAAAAAAGAGTACAGAAGAATGAAGACAAAGCTAACGATAATAGATTTTTTAGCAATGGCAACATTTTGGACAAGCATAATAACATATCGGCATATATCAATATTGCTGTAGATGAAAGGTAGGTGAAAAAGCAAAACAGTAATAGTGTTTAAAGAAAATGGCGAAGAATACAAGGCTGAACCAATTAAGTCAATAAAAAGGGGTGAGGAATAATGATGTGGAATAAAGAAAAACAAAGTTTACTAGAAGTAAGAACAAGAAGTTTAGGACAAGCAGAAGAACGTATTGAAGAATTATTGACATTAAAAAAATATTATAAAGAAACAGCAAGTGAACAAAGAAGAAGAATAACCAAACAAGAAAACTTAATAAATGCTTTTGTAAAAGAACTATATTCAAACATAAAAACAGATGCACAAAAAGTAGAAAAAATGAAAGAACTAGTTCGAGAGTACCAATCATAAACTAGTTCAAAAACAAAACATATAAATGTCATATTGACTTAATTATACATAGTTTTGTGTAATTTGTCAAATGAAAAACAGTACATTGAAAATTGAATAGTTAATCAGACGAAATGCAGTAATAGCAATACTTTTAAAGAATATAAAAAATATTTAAAAAAGTTTGAGAAAAAGTATTGATAACGGGTACGTGATATGATAATATAATCCCAGAAAGGGGGAATGACATATGGTTAATCTAATAACAAAAGTTCTTGTCCGCCACCAAGCTAAACAAGAACAACAACGTAGATTAGAAGAAAATCGCAAGCAATTAAAACTAATCTACAACGGATTAATCGAGAGGGGATAATAAAACCCCCAAACCTTCCTTGATAGAATTATATATCAAAATACGTATTCTGTCAAGGAAGGAGCCTATATTATGGAGGAAAGAAAATTGAAAGTGATATTTAGTAAAGATGGAAGAGGAGCGACAAATACAAAAATAACGCTTCCAATTTCTTGGGTAAAGAATATGGGAGTGTCACAAGAAAATAGAGAAGTAACATTAAGATATGATGAAGAAAAAAAACAAATAACAATTGAAAAATAATTAAAAAAAACTACTTAAAACTGCATAGTCTGGTAAACGTTCAGTTTTAAGTAGACACAAACGAGCTATATAGACATAGTCTATTAGTCGTATATTAATTATACGATTTTTAGAACCTTGTGTCAATAGCCTTTGTGGTTAACGATAGGAGGTATTTTTATATGTCAGAAAGTGAATTAATAGGAGAAAATAATAAATTAAGAGAAAGAGTAGCATTTTTAGAAAACATAGTAAACAGAGGGAGTTCAGGAAATACAAGTGCTTATAATGCAATTAGATTGATGATTATAGAAAAAGTACAAAAGGAAATAGAACAGCCAGAAAACTTAGAAGATTGGCAAAAGAAAGATGATAGGCAAAGAGCAGAAAAAGAAGATATGGAATACCAAGATAGAGTTTATGAAGAAATGATGAGGGGGGATTTATAGAATGTCAAATCTAAGTTTATATGAAATAACAAATGCTTTTCCGGTTTTAATGGAAACAGAGGATATAACAGAAGAATGTAAAAAACAAATAGAAGAAGAATTAATAGTATTATTACAACAGAAAAGTCAAAGCATTATAGGGTATACACGAAATTTAGAACTAACAATTGAAGCAAAAAAGAATGAAGAAAAACGTATATCTGATAGTAGAAAAGCAGATGAAAACAAGTTAAAACGATTTAAAGAATATGTGAAAGAATGTATGGAATGTAATGGATTTACAAAAATTGAGACAGAATTGGGAAGTTTGAGTATTGCTAAAAGTCCAGTTAGTGTTGAAATAATTGATGAAGACCAAGTTCCAAATAATTTTAAAGAAGAAATTATAACAATGAAAGTTAATAAGAAAGCAATAGCAGATAATTTTAAATTAACAGGAGAAATACCAAATGGGGTAGAAATTCATTCAAATAATACAAATTTAAGAATTAAATAAGAAAGGTTAAAAAGGTGAAAATATTATGAGTATGATAGCAAAAGATAGTGGAAATATAAGTATAGAAAAATTAGAAAATGGAGTATATACAGCAATATCAAGCATGATTATTGATTTGGGTTTACAGGTAAGTGAAAAGTTTGATAAAACTCAAAGAAAGATGATGATTTTATGGAATGTTTTAGGTGAAGAAGTAGAAATAAATGGAGAAAAACAACCACGTGTTATGAGTAAAGAATATAGTTTTAGTTTAGGAGAAAAGAGTAATTTAAGGAAAGACTTGCAAGCATGGAGAGGAAAAAGCTTTACAGATGATGAACTACATGGATTTAACATACTAAATATATTAAACAAACCATGTCAATTACAAATCATTTTAGAAGAAAAAAATGGAAAGAAGTACAATAACATTGCATCTATAATGGCGTTGCCAAAAGGAACAACTGTAGATGCAATAGAAACAGCAAATCATTTTGACATAGAAGAAATTGCAACATGGAAATATTGGAGTGAGATACCAACATGGATACAAGACAAAATAAAAAAGGCACAAAATTTTCAAAGTTCAGGACTAGATAAGTTTGTAAAAGAATACGAAGAAACAATAAAAAAAGACACTAAAACAGAAAGCACAGAACCAACAGCACCAATGGATGATTTGCCATTCTAAAGTAGGAAAACTATGTGGAATGATATACAAGATGTAACGAAGAGAAGAATTTATAAAGTTAATAGGAAAAAGTTATTTATAAACAACAAGGGCTAGGATATATGAGTTTTAGCTCTTACATAAGAAAGGAGAAAGGCATAATGAATTATATTAAACAAGTAAATACTTACTACAAATTACTACCAGATAATCCTTTAAGTTCAAATGCACAATGTTTATATTTCTATTTAATAAATAAAAACAATGAGCTATCTTGGAAAAAAGAATTTACAGTAGCAAATTCAATAGTAATGGGATATACAAGTTTAAATATATCAAGTTTACAAAGAGCACGAAATGAATTAAAACAAAAAGGATATATAGATTATAAAAAAGGAATATCTAATCAAGCAGGACAATATTCAATAATCGATTTTGAACAACAGATTGAACAACAAAACGAACAACAGAATGAACAACGGAATGAACAACAAGATGAACACATTAAATAAACAAAATAAAACTAAACATATAAAGAAAAATATAAAAAAGAAATATGGGGAATATGAAAATGTATTTCTTGATAATACCCAATATGAAAAATTAAAAAATGAATTTCCGAACGACTACGAAGAAAGAATACAAAAACTAGACGATTACATACAAAGCACAGGTAAGAAATATAGTGATTTTCTAGCCACCATAAGAAATTGGGCAAAAAAAGAGGGGTATAAGCTACCACAAAAAAAAGAACCAAAACAAGAATATAAAGAAGTAGATTTATCAAATTTAACAGACGAAGAATATGATATGTTCTTAAGAAAAAAAATTACACTAGAGGAACTTATCGAGAAAGGAAGGGTACATGTATGATGACGAATTAGAAAAAGCGATGCTATTTTATTTAATATTCGAACAAGAAGAATACTTGCTAGATGAAAATGATTTTGTAAGCGAAAGAAATAAAAAAATAATAAAAGCAATAAACGAACTAAAAGCAGAAAAAAAGGAAATATCACTATTAACAGTAAAAGCAAAAATAAAAGCAAATCGAAGTCAAGTGCTAGAGTATTTAGTAAGTTTAGGTGACTATGTAAGAATTAGTAGTCCAGAAAACATATATAACGAATTAATTCAATTATCAAAAAAGAGAAAGCTATTAAAGATACTGCAAAATAAAACAATGGAAATAGCCGAAAGTGAAAACATAGACATACTAATGCAAGAAATAATAAAGCAAATAAATAAAATAGAAAAAATTAACGAAAAAGAGAAAACATTTACAGAACAAATAATATCTACAGCAGAAGAACTCGAAAAAAATACACGTGAGCAAAAAGATTATTCGTTGTATACAGGTTTAGGAGATTTAGACAAAATAACTTGTGGACTACACAAAGAAGAATTAACAATAATTGGAGCAAGACCACGGAACAGGAAAAACAACACTAGCATTACAAATAGCCGAACACATAGCAAAAAAAGGAGTAGAAACAGCAATAATAAGTTTAGAAATGTCAGATACACAAATAATACAAAAAATGCTAGCAAAAAGAACTAGAGTAAACACATACAAGATGAGATTAGGAACACTAGAAGAAGAGGACTTTGCAAAAATAGGGTTAGCATGTGGAGAAATGTCAGCATTACCAATACATCTAATAACAAATGCACGAACATTACAGCACATAGAAAACATAGCAAGAAAATTAAAAAACAAAGACAAGCTAGGATTATTAATAATAGATTATATACAGTTAATCAAAAATAAAGGCAAATTTAACAATAGAGAACAAGAAGTAGCAGACATAACAAGAACACTAAAACTATTAAGCTTAGAATTAAAAATACCAGTCATAGGACTATGTCAGCTAAACAGAAATGCATCAAGACAAGAACCAATGCTATCAGACTTAAGAGAAAGTGGAGCAATAGAACAAGATGCAGATAATGTATTATTCCTGTATCAAGAAAAAGAACAAGAAGGAGCCGTAATAGATACAACACTAAAAATAGCAAAACAAAGAGCAGGAGAAACAGGCAAAGTATATTTAAAATTCAACAAAGCAATGAGTGAGTTCAAAGGAGTGATGAAATGCTAAAAATAAAAGAAAAGATTATATTTTATTTAACATTTGCAAAGTCAAAACTAAACAGAGAATGTAAAGAACATCAAAAATCAAGAGAAGAAATAGATAAAATTATAAAACAGTTAGGAGAGTAAACAAATGACCATAACAGCACAAACAAGGCAACTAAGTTTTACAGACATACAAGACAAACAAAAGAAACGATACGAACAGATATTACATAGACTACAAGGTAGAGAAATGACAGCAAAAGAAATAGCAGTAGAAATGTTTGAATTAGAGATGATACCAAGTACAAAAAGAAATTACACAGCACCACGATTAACAGAATTAGAGAAAATGGGGTTAGTGAAAGCAGTAAATAAAAAGAAATGTGAATACACAAACAAGATGGTTGCGGTTTATAAATTAACACAAAAAGGATTTGAGGCAATAAATATAAACAATATACCAAGATTGGACTAGCCTATGAAATATCAAGTACTAAAAGGACTATGCAAGAATTGTCTGGGTTGCAATAGATTAGAAACACCAGAATGGACAGGGATATATAGATGTAAATATGCAACAGCAGATTTAAGCATAGAACAAATAAGGGAGGAGCTAAAAAAGAAATGAAATATAGTTTTGAAATAAAAGAAAAAGCAATAGGAAAACAAAGACCACGTTATAGCAGTAAAACAAGAAAAATGTATACTCCAACTAAAACAAGCAGTTTTGAAGAAAAAGTAAAATGGGCATTTAAAAGTAAATACAATATAGAAACAGAGCTAAGTACAAAACCATTTAAAGCAAAAATAATAGCAATGTTTAGACCTCCTGAAAGCATAAGTAAAAATAAAAAAGAAGAACTATTGTACAGTGAATATACAAAAAAGCCAGATGCAGACAATATTGCAAAAATAGTATTAGACAGTTTAAATGGATTAGCTTATAAAGATGATAATCAAATATCAGAATTGTTAGTATTAAAACATTATAGTGATGAAAATAAAATTATTGTAGAATTGGAGGAAATATAGATGTTAAAGATGTCAGAAATAGATTTAGCAATACAAAATATAAAAGAGTCTTTAAAAGATATAGTACTATATAACAATAGTAATAATCATTATAATACTAGTTTTTATAGTACATAGCAAAGAACAAAATGGAACTGGTCTTTAAAATAATAGGTTTTAGTAAGAAATTGCTTTTGACTTTATCTATTATAAGATCCCCTCCAGCTGAATGGTTTATTTTAAACAAATTATAACATAATATTTACATAAATTCAAATACTACACATAGGTGATAGTATGAGTGAAAACGAAGTGCTAGTTTTATGGAAAAGTGGATTAAGCAAGCATAAAGTAGCAGAAATATATAAGAGAAGATATAATCAACAAATTAAGCTAATGCGAACAGAAGTAGTAAATAGACATAGAGGAAGATTCATAAGCAGTTATGAAGCATTAGCAGTTGTTGAAAGAATAATTTATAAGAAAGTGAAAACAAATGAGAAAAATAAATGCAAAAAATTTTTTAATAGGTAAAATAAAGAAATAAAGCAATTACTTAAAATATACAAAAAACAAACTATTAAAGGATATGAGAATAGGAAGAATTAACTATTTAGAACAAAGAGTAAAACAACATAGGGAATATGTAGAAAATAATATGTAAATTAGATAAAATATGATACAATTTTTATAAAACCCAATATTTAAAATACAGAGATAAAATATTAATAGAAATATGGAGGGTACACATATGACAAGACATGAACTAGAAGAAGTATTTCATATAAACAAAGAAATACAAGATTTAGAAAGGCGAATAGCAACAGCAGAAAAGCAAAGTGAGATGGCATCCGATGTAGTACAAAATGGATTTAAAGGACATGCTGTTATATATGGAATAGATGTAAAAAGAGCATATAAGCTACAGTATGCATATGGGAGATTAAAGAAATTTAAGATAATACTAGTAGATAAAAAACAAGAAATAGAGGATTATATTGAAACCATACCATTTAGCGAAATACGTCAGATATTTCGTTATAGATACATAGACAATAAAAACTGGGTGCAGATAGCACATGAAATGAATAAGTTGTATAAAGGGAAAGAATATAATGAAGACAGTATTAGAAAAAAACATGATAGATATTTAGAAAAAAATAAAGAAATTAAGAAAACGTCCGATTTGTCCGCTTTTGACATGATATAATTAGTATAGGTCAAAAAGTACCTAAAATATTGCGATTAATATTATACGAAGATTTGATACCCTTCAATAGTCAGTTATAGATTTATTTTATAGCTGGCTATTTGTGAAATTTGTATAATTAACATAAAAGTGTACTTGGCATAAAATGGTAAAAATTTTCCAAATACAGAAAAAGAAGTACTTTACGTTTAGTACGTAGACAAAATCTTTTGCGGAGGTATGCTCTTTCACAGCATAGCTCTATTTTTCTATAAAAAAGGAGCTGATACAAATGACAATAGAACAAACATATATAAAATACTTATGCAGTATATGCAAGAATAAAGAAGTAGATACGTGTTGTATCAGACGTAAATATGATAATACTTTGTATTGCAATAGCTATGAAAGCAATGTAATAAAAAGAAAGAAAATACCAAGTAATTGGCAAGGGTGGTAACATTAATGAAACAGCGACGTAAAAGAAGAAAGTATGTTAATTGGGGGCTAGAAATAGCAAAAGGAAATACAAATGCATTTTATAATTCTACAGATTTTGATATTGCAAGGGAAAAAGTGTTAGCAAGAGATAAAGGAAAATGTCAATTCTTTTTAGGTAAATGGAATGACGGAAAACATTTTCCACAAAAAATTAAGATAATAGATGCTAATACAGTACATCATATAATACCAATAAAACAAAGACCTGATTTAGCATTAGATATAAATAATATGGTTAGCTTAAGTTTTGAAGCACACGAAATTATAGAAGAAAGACATAGATGGACTTGGAGAAAAAAGAGAAAAACATTAACAGAGGAGAGATGGTAAGCATGCAATTAGAACATTTATTGCAAGCATATAAAGTAAATAATATAGATGTAGAAGTAAAAGATATGAGCAATAAAAAAGAAAAGGCAGGTGTAATAAATTTTGCACCAGGTATATCTGCAAGTTACTTATTAGATCATGAAGATATAATAGCAATAAAGTTATTCTTTAATTGCTTAACAACAGATAAATTGAGGATACAAAATCAAATTAGTCATACAATAAAAGCATTAAACATAATGCAAAATACAATAATGGTATTATGCAATGTGCCACAAAAAGAATGTAACATGATATTAGATAGTTTAGGATTGTTTGATAATACATTTCAGAAACGGAAAGAGAATAAAACATTTAGAATACAGTTATCAAATAGAAATTGTAGATGGATTATTATGTTTAAGTATAAATGAAATAATAGAATAAATTTTTAATAAATGAGACTTGAGACTGTTGTAACAGTAAGAATACAACATAAGCCAGAATAATGTTACATAAATTTGACCCCCAGTCAAAATCTAAGGTCAAAAAGAGCTTAAGGAGAGCGGGTGTGAGGTCTTAACTGTTCAACTATTATAGATTTTCTCACGTGAAAGGGGGTATATTATGAAAAAGGAACAAGAAAGTGAAGAAATAAGCCAAATTAAACAAGATTTATTGGAGCAATTATTAGAACAAGGAAAAATTGGTAAACATTTCAAAAGCTTAGTTGATGATTATATAAATTTAGAAAAGCTAAAAAGAACAATACAAAAAGATATAGATAATAACGGAATAAGAATTAAAGTAATGACAGGAAATGGGTTTAAATCAGAAAAGCCAAACGAAAGTGTGCAAAATATCCTTAAAGTAAATGGACAACAGTTAAAAATACTGCAAGATTTAGACTTGAAAGCACCATCAAAACCATCAGAAGCAGGTGATGGAGATGATTTGTTGTAAAGAGATAGATGAATACATAAAATTTGTTGAAGAGAATCCAAACGAAACAGATAATGAAATAAAGTTATTAATTAAAAATATAGTTAAACCGACATTATTAAGAGATGATGTTTTTTTTGATGAAGATAAATACTATAAATGTATTAGGTACTGTGAAAAATGGTATTACAAATTGTTTCCATATCAAAAATTCATTTATTCTTTTGTTTTCATGTATGAAAATAAAAATAGAGATGTAGTGATATTTCCAGATATATTCATTTTAATGGGAAGAGGAAATGGAAAAGATGGAATGATAATGCCTTTAGTAAATTTTCTTCAAACTCATTATAATGGTGTTAAAAATTATCACATAGACATAGTTGCTACATCTGAGGAGCAAGCATTAAATTCATTTAATGTTGTTTATAATATGCTTGAAGATAATAAAGAGGTAATGAAAAAATATTTTTATTGGAATAAAACAGAGGTTATAAATAAAATTACACATTCTACATTACGATATAATACAGCAAATGCAAAAACTAAAGACGGTAAACAAACAGGAATGATAATCTTTAATGAACTTCATGCTTATGAAGACTATAAACAATTAAATGTATATTCATCTGGTTTAGGTAAAATTATTCATTCAAGAACTGTCACTATTACAACGAATGGAACTGTTAGAGAAGGACCTCTTGATGAAAAAATATCTTTATCAAACCCAGTTTTAAATGGAGAAACCAATTTATTAGGTTTATTACCTATCATTTATAAAATAAATGATAAAAAACTTGTAGATATACCTATGCAAAAATATCTAAAAACAGGTAACAAGCAAGATATAGATATGACTTTTTGGGTGCAAGCAAATCCTAGTTTAAGATATAGACCAACACTATTAAATGAACTTATCAGAGATTATACAAAAATGCAAAAACAAAAGTCATATAGAGTAGAATTTTATGCTAAAAGAATGAATTTACCACAACAAGATGAAAATGAAGTTGTAGCAGATTGGAATAATATACTAAGAGCGTCTTATAGTGATATAGACAATGAAATTTCAAGAAAAACAGGAGAAATAGCAGGAAGAAAAGCAATAATTGGAATAGATTATGCTTCACTAAATGATTTTGCAAGTGCTGGATTTTTATTTAAGATAGATGGAGAATATATTTGGAGACACAGAACTTGGATATGTTCAAAAAGTAAATTTTATGGAGATATTAAATTTCCATTTGATAATATAGGACAAGAAGGGTTTCAAGATTTCGTAATAGTTAATACAGAAGTAATAGACGCAGAGGAAATAATACTATGGTTAATGACAGAGATGTCAAAATATAATGTTCAAAAATGGACAATGGATACATATAGATTTTTATTATTAAAAAATATATTTGTAAAATACGGAATTTCTATAGAAGATAAAAACAATCCGTATGGGCAAATAAGAATGATAAGAAGACTAGATAGCATTATGGCGATAGTAGCACCAAGAATAGAGGTAGCATTTGCAGAGGGAAAAATAAATATAGGAAACAGTGCAATTATGAGATGGGCAATTAATAATACAGTAATAAAAATTGGAAAAGATGGAAATAAAAAGTATGAAAAAATAGAACCAAAATTAAGAAAAAATGACCCATTTATGGCTTTTGTAGCAGCAATGAGTGTACAAGAGCTATTAGATGAAGAGGTCATTTATGCTTATGTTTAAAGAATGGGGGGAGAATAAGTGATATTTGATAAGTTGTTTAAAAATTCGAATTGTGAATATATCAATATTATAGATGTGCTTCTCGGAAAAGATAATATTGAAAATTACATATATACTTTAGCAGAAGCACATGCAATAGACTTAATAGCAAAAACAATTTCAAAATGTGAAATACAGACATTTGAATTGAAGGATAAAAAGATACAAGAAACAAAAGCAGATTTATATTGGATATTAAATTTGCAACCTAATTACAACGAAAATGGAACAATGTTCATATATAAGTTAGTAACAAAACTATTATCTAATAAAAATTCTTTAGTAGTAATAAATAAAACACCAAAAACAAATTTATTGTATGTAGCTGATACATATGAAGCAACTAATGATATATTACATGGAAAAAACTTTAGTAATGTTTATATTTCAGACGATGAAGGTAATTCTTTAAAATTAAATAAAACCTATAATAGCTCTAATGCTATATATTATTCGTTAAAAAACAAAGAACTAGCAACTGCAAGCGAGAGTTTTAAGACTAATATAGGCAAAGTATTAAAAGCAACACAAAAAAACTTTATTAAAGCAAATACAGGAAAATGGAGATTGCAATTTCCAGGCAATCAACCGACGATGATAGATCCAGAAACTAAGCAACCTATTAGTTATGATGACTATAAAAGGAAAGTGACAGAAGGATTGTTTAATGAAGATGAAGCAATTGTTTTGTTATCAGAAATGTTTGACTTAATAAACTTGAACAAAGACTGTAAAAAAGAATTAACAGATTTTGAAACATTATTTGCAAGAGTTGGAAGTACAGTTGCACAAAAGTGGAATATTCCATTAGATGTATTTTTTCGGAAATAGAACAGAAAAATCAACAGGAAATAGTGACTTTATTACTTTTGCAGTAGACCCATATTTTGAAATTATAGAGGATGGATTTAATGTTTCTTTGGTAGGCAAAGAAGATTTCTTAAAAGGCGAATATGTGCAATTTAATAGAACAAATATAATACATAAAGATGTTTTAGACTGTGGAACAGGAATAGACAAGCTAACAGCAAATAGATTTAGTAGAAATGAAATAAATAAGTTATTAAAATTACCACAAATAGATGAATACTGGGCAAATGAACATGCTTTAACAAAGAATTATGCTAATACGAAAGGAGGTGCAGAAAATGAGGAATAAATTTTATAGTTTTGACAAAATAACACAAACAAGTGCAGACTTATACATATATGGAGATATCACATCTTATGAATGGGATGAATCTGATGTTTCAGCTTTTGGATTTAAGCAAGATTTAGATGTTTTAGGAGATGTATCAGAAATAAATGTACATATTAATTCATTGCGGTGGTTCAACATTTCAAGGTTTAGCAATATACAATTTACTAAAACAGCATAAAGCCCAAATAAATACTTATGTAGATGGAATTGCAGCATCATCAGCTTCTATAATAGCAATGGCAGGTGATAAAATCTATATGCCAAAAACTTCTTTGATGATGATTCATAATTGTTGGACTTATACAATGGGAAACGCTAAAGAATTAAGAAAAACAGCAGCAGATATGGACAAGATAGCAGTAGCATATAAAGAAGCATATTTAGATAAAATAAAAATTGATGAAGATAAATTAAATCAATTATTAGAAGATGAAACATATTTAACTGCAAAAGAATGTATAGAAATGGGATTTGCAGATGAAATTATTGAAAGTAAAGAAGAAAATAATGTAAATCAATATGCAAATATGAGTATATTAAGACTTGTAAATAAAGTGAAAGAAAGTAAAAACGAATATAAAAATAATACTCTAAATGATGAAATAATTAATAAAATAGCAGAAAAAATAAGCAAAATACTTGAACAGTCAGCAAAAGAAATAGCTAATAAAATTATTGAACAAAATTGCAAAGGTTCAGCAAAAGAAGAACCAACAGGTTTAAATAATCAGATTAAAGAGGACGCATGGACGTCTTTTTTTTATACAAAAATTAATGAAAAGGAAGGTAAAGAAAATGAAAATTAATGAAACAAAAATGAAACAAGCTCAAGAAGAGGCTTTAAAAATTCTTCAAGAAACAGAGGATAAATCACAAGCTATTGTGGATGCAATGGACAAAATTGTATCAGTTCAATATGAAGATTTAATAGCAGAAATTCAAGAACAATCAATAAAAGCTGAAAGTGATTCAGAATATGTAAAATCTTTAGGTTTAAGGACTTTATCGAAAGAAGAAAAGAATTTCTATGAAGCATTAAAAGACGTGAAACAATCAATAACGGCTAATCAAATTGACATTTTACCAACATCAATAATTGATGTTACTATGGAAGACGTAAAAAAAGAAAGCGGTATATTATCTGATGTAAATTTTACACCTGCTAATGTAAAAAAATGGATTGTTGCAGAAAAAACAGGAACATATGCATGGGGAGCTTTAACAGCTAGTATAACAGGAGAACTAAGTGCAGAATTTGAAACTTTAAATATGGAAGTAAATAAATTGTCAGTATACTTAGTTATTCCAAAAGCTATAAATGATTTATCACTACCCTTTGTAGATAAATATTTTACAGCAATATTAAAAGAAGCTTTAAATGACGGACTTGAATATGGATATTTGCAAGGAAATGGAAAAAATCAACCAATAGGAGTTTATAAGCAAATTGCTGAAGCTAATACAGACGGAACACAAAAAGATAAAATAGTAAATACATCATTAACTAAATTTACTCCAAAGGGATTAACAACTGCTAAAAAGTATTTATCAAAGAATGGCAAAAGAACATTTGATAAATTAGTTTTAATTTGTCATCCAAATGATGAAGCAGATTATGTGGCTCCAGCAATTTATGATGCTGAAGGTAGATTAATAAGTTCATATAAAAATTTAGAAGTAAAGACATCTGCAAACAATCCTCAAGGAAAAGCAGTTTTATTAATCCCTAAAAAATATACAATGGGATTATCTAATTTTGGAATTAAAGAATATGACCAAACAAAAGCTTTAGATGATGCTGATTTAGTAATTGGTAAAGGGTATTCAAATGGTATAGCTACAGATGATAATACAGCTTTTGTATTTGATGTAACAAAATTAGAAGAATATGTTCCATCTGTAAAAGTAGTTAATGCAGTTGATACTACTGTTGAGGGAGAAGTAACTACAAAAACAGCAGCACAAGGAGCTTAGAATTAAGTTCCTCTAATAAAACAGGAGGTGCAATATGTATACGGTAATTTATAAAGAATTTTATGACATGAAAGATAAATCTAAACATGTATACACGAAAGGAGATGTTTTTCCTTTTGACGGTAGAAAAATTTCTCCAAAAAGAATAGAAGAATTAAGTACAGAAAATAACAAAATAGGTGTTCCTTTAATCCAAAAGATTGAAGAATCAGAATAGAGGTGTACTTATGAATGATATACAAATAGAAAACTTACTAAAAGAAATTAGAGATGAACAACACATAACACCTTTTGAAAAAGATACGACAATTATAGGTTATATAAAAGAAGCGAAATTTGATATTAACAAAATTGTAGGAGCTAAGATTGATTATGAAATTGATTTAAAAGCAAGAAGTCTATTAAAAAACTATGTTTTTTATGTTAGAGAAAAAAAACTAGCAGAATTTAAACAATTATATGGAGACCAATATGCTTTATTACAAGCAGAATATTACAAGCCTACCGATATATAATGATGGATTTTTTAGGCTTTTCGAAATAAAACAAACTAAAGACATGTATCCAGTAGAATATTTATATGATACTGAATATGAAATATGGTTTGAAGAATTATCAATTTCAGATAGATTAAAATTTGAAGCAGAAGAAAGAAAAAAGAAGATAACCTATAAATTAAGAATACCGCAAACAAAAGAGATTAATTCGTTATGTGTTGTTAAAATTGGCGAAGAATATCACAAAGTATTTAATGTTTATCATTTTACAAATAAAGATGGATTTAAGCAAACAGATTTAACACTAGAAGAATATCCTCGAGTAAAATTGGAGGGAAAAATATATGAGTAAAGAGGAATTAGTAGAACTATTGAAAGAATTAGATGTTCCATTGAGTGAAACAACACCTAAAGATGATGATATTGAAGAAGAAATTAGAATACATTTTTGGGATTACGTGTGGGAAGATATAACTGCTAGTGGTTCTAATTATAATACTAATGTTACATATCAAATATCAGTAGTAGCGGATAGACCAAGACATCTAAAATTACTTAAATTAAAGAAAAAATTAAATGAACGAGGTTTATTTCCAGTCATACAACATGAACATTCAGCAGAAAACAGAAGAGTTCACTCATTTTTTTCTTTAGAGGTATTAGAAAATGTCTAGTAACATTTATTCTTATGATGCTTTTAAGGTTTTAGCAGAGACTATAGAATATTATGTAAAAGGTGCTGAAAATGCTATGATAGGCATTGAAGCAGGAGCAAAAGAATTTGTAAATGATGCACTTAAATTACCAAAGCCAATGTCAAAAATAAAAAAAGCAGGTTACACGCATTTAATACGTAGTTTTACATACAGAAAGAAAGAAAAAGAAATTGAAGCAGGTTGGGGAAAGTATTATGGTCCTATGGTAGAACATGGAACTGTAAATATGAATGCCAATCCGCATGTTTATCCTTTATGGGATAAAAACAGAGAAAAATATTATAAAACAATGCTTACCAAGTTAGGAATTAAGAATTGGTAGGCATTTTAAATTAAAAAAGAAAGGGGTCATGAAAATGGCAATAGAAACAAAAAGACCGATGATTAAAGAAACAGTAGGGGCATTATATGTAGCATTTAATACACCAAAAGAAAATGGGGATTTTGATATTGAAACTTATGAGGGAACCAAAAGAAGAGATGTAGTAAAACAGATATCTACTACAGAAAATGCAGAAAGTACAGTTGTAAGAGCAAGTGGAGGGGATTATGTAACAGCTTCTCAAACATCAAGTGTAGAACAATCTGTTGAAGTAGTTGCATTTGATACAGATGTTGTAGCAAGAATGAGAGGAGATAAAATAGGTAAATACTTAATTAAAAGTGGGGCATCTGCTCAAAGACCCTATTTTGCTTTTGGTAAAGTTGTTAAAAAGCTAGGTGGAGTAGTAGAATATGTATGGTATCCTAAGTGTCAATTAGCGGAAAATACAGATGATATAGCAACATCAGAAGAAAACTTCTCAGAACAAAATGATACATTAACAATAAAAGCATTATCTTTTGATGATGCAGGAAACAAATCTGTAAGAATTAGTAGTGAAATGAGTAATTTCCCAACTGGATTAACAGAAGATATGTTTTTTGACAAAGTATTAACAACGGATGATGAAATAGATGCAATTATTGCAAAATTAACACCAGAACAAGAAAGCATACAAGGGGCATAGTAATATGCCTCTTTAAATAAAAGGAGACAAGATTATGGAAATAGAATTAAAAAATGGCGAAACTTTAATTTTAGAAGTGTCATCACTTATTTTAGAATATATAGAAGACTACAAGGGAGGCATAGAACAATTAAGAAAAGACGCAAATGGACGGAAAAGATATAAATGGATATACGAAGACTATGTATGCTATAAATCAATTATTATATGCAATGATAGCTTCTAATTATGATAGACCATTAACTTATAGGCAAGCGGTGCGACTTGTGAAATTAGAAGATGTACCTATAATTATAAAATTCGCAAATGAAAATATTCCAGAATTAAAAGAACAATTATATCAAGACAAAAGCCATAGAATGTAATATATGCAAATAAAAATAACAAGAACTTGTTAAAAATCCTTCTTGTTATTTTCTTATTAACTTATATGATTATCTTTAGTATGTTCCAATTCTTCTAGTGCATGCCTAGTCGCAGCAACTATAAATGCACTAAATGTTGTTTGC
>CAQOYX010000009.1:0-12035 GCA_948852375.1 uncultured Clostridia bacterium | reverse complement strand
CAACATCCTCGATTAAATCGTTAGGAAATCTAACTGAACGTTGTGATGTTGATGGAATAATAGGAATTTTAAAACTGTTCATATTGACCTCCTTAGTATTATTATACATAATGTGTTAAATTTAAAATATGTTACACTTGCAAGTTAAGTTAAAGTACATTTGTAACACATACAAAAAAACTCTTTTATTATATTATAAATAAATAGAATTGAAAAAGCTGTCGAAAACTGTAAATAACAATAATTATTTTATAACTTTTACAAAAGTGAGGAATTTGATATGGAGAAAGTAAAAGAATTTTTAAAAAGTAAATATTTGTGGATAGAGGGTGGATTATTAATATGTTGCATCATAATAGGTATAGTAGTAATGGCTTTTAATGAAAAAGCAAATAATATCAAAAAAGATTTAACTAAGAAACAAAATGAATATAGTCAATTGCAAAGTAAATATTCTGAAAATCAAAGGAATATTAATGAGCAAGACAAAAAGATAAAAGAATTGGAACAAGAAGAAAAACAAAGAGAAATAAATAGTAATATAGCAACACTTGAAAGCAAAAAAGGCGAACTCGAAAAAGAAAAGCAATCATTAGAAAGTCAAATAAAGACCTTAAATAAAGATGTAATTAGAATAAAGGGAGAACCTAAAACATATCCAGCAGGACATCTAACAGCAGGAACTGATACACCAACAGGGAAATATAAAATATATGGAGGAAGTAGCAATTTTGCAGTATATTCTTCAACTGGCAGACTAGAGGTAAATATTATATTGGGTAGTCGTTATGGTGTAGATGAATATATATATACCTTTAAAACAGGGGATAAAATTAAGGCTAGTTCTTCATTTAAGTTAGTAGAAGTTGAATAGAATTACAATGTTTAAAAAGGAGAATATATGAGAGATTTAATAAAAAAATGGTGGTTTTTTGTTATATTAATATTTGTTTTTGTAACTGTTATAGGCATAATAATATTTGAACCTGAAATAAAAGAAACAAGTAAAGATGTAAGTACAAATACAAGTACTATAAATACTACAGCTCTAACATACCCTGAATTAAAGTATTTCTTAGAAGAACAAGGTTATTTATTTGAAACAAGTACAATGGCAGAAAAAACAGTAAATTATACATATTTTTACAATGAAAAAATATCTATAATAGCAACAATAATCACACAAGATTATAAATACATGTTAGAATATTGCGATAAAACACTAAATAATGGTAAGGCTTGCTGTATAACAGATACATCAGCAAACATTTCTGAGGAAATGCAACAGCAGTATAATTCGTATTTAAAATGGAAAGATAGCATAGGTTTAACACAAGAACAAATTAAAGAAGTATTATTGAAATATTATTTAGAGAATACATAAAAAATATAAATTAAAATATAAAAAAACACTTACTTAGGTAGGTGTTTTTATTATGCGTAAAAAGAGGTGAAAAAAATGTCAGATGATTTAAGAAGAGTAGGTCTAGTGTTTACTGAAAAGGGTGCAGTGGATTTTAAAAAGTCTTTACAAGAAGTTAATATTGAAATGAGTAAAAACTATAATCAATTTAAATTAACACAAGCACAATGGGATAGTTCTACTAAAAGTACAGAAAAACTAAGGCAAGAACAAGAATATCTTAAAAATGCTTATGAAATCCAAACAGATAAAGTAAATACTCTTAAAATGCAATTAAGTGATTTAGAAAATGCAGAAAATAAAAATGTAACAGCAATTAAGAAAAAACAAAACGAATTAACAAATGCAGAGGTAAAACTCGAAAGTTATAAAAGTAAAATTCAAGATATAGAAAGTCAATTAAAAAACAGTGGAAAAGCAATAGAAGAGTTTGGCAATAAAATAAAAAATAGTGGCGAAAAAATAGAAAAAGCAGGCAAAAAAGTGTCTGCTTTTTCTGTTGCAAGTGGAACAGCATTATTAACTTGTGCTAAAAGTGCAATTGATTTTGAGGATGCTTTTACTGGTGTTGAAAAAACTGTAGATGGAACAGAGGAACAAATGGCAAATTTAAGACAAGGTATAAGAAATATGGCTAAAGAAATACCATCTACAACAACAGAAATATCAGGAGTAGCGGAGGCAGCAGGACAACTTGGAATTAAAACAGATGATATTTTATCTTTTACTAGAGTGATGATAGATTTAGGAAATTCTACTAACTTGTCAGCAGAAGAAGCCTCAAGTGCATTAGCAAAATTTGCAAATATAACGAATATGAGTGCAAAAGATTATGATAGATTAGGTTCTACTATAGTTGATTTAGGAAATAATTTTGCTACTACAGAAGCAGATATAGTAGAAATGTCAACGCGTTTAGCAGCAACAGGAGAATTAGCAGGATTAAGTCAAGCACAAATACTATCACTTGCAACTGCTATGAGTTCTGTAGGTATAGAAGCTGAAGCAGGTGGTTCTGCTATGTCTAAGCTATTAAAGAAAATTCAAGTTTCAGTAGAAACAGGATCAAAGGATTTAAAACAATTTGCTAAAGTTGCAGGCATGACTACAAAAGACTTTAAAAAGGCATTTGAAAAAGATGCAGTAAAAGCACTTAGTGCTTTTATTAGTGGGTTAAATGATACAAAAAGAAATGGAAAGTCAGCAATTGCCATTTTAGATGATATGGACATAAAAGAGGTAAGATTGTCTAATACAATTCTATCTCTAGCAAGTGCAGGCAATTTAATGAACGAAGCGGTAGAAAAAGGAAATAAAGCATGGGAAGATAATATGGCTTTAACTAATGAAGCTAATAAAAGATATGGAACATTAAAGAGCCAAATTACAACAGCACTAAGTAAAATAAAAGATATTGCTATTACAGTTGGAGAAAAGTTAATGCCATCAATTCAAGACGTAATTAATGGTTTTGGAGAGTGGATAAAAAAGTTTGAAAACTTATCAAAAGAAGAAGTAGATGTGATAGTAAAAATTGGACTAATTATTACGGCAATTGGACCATTAATAACGATAATTGGAAAATTAACATCTGCCATAGGTGGAACAATTAGTGGAGTAGGAACGTTTGTACAGGCTATAGGTGTTATGCAAGGAAAAATTACTTCTGCATCTGGTGCTGTAAATGGGCTAGCAAGTATAATGGGAGCTGCAACAAGTCCAATAGGTTTAGCAACAATTGCACTTGCAGGATTAACAGCAGGATTAATGATTTTAGCAACAAGACAAACAGAAGCTGAAAAAAAGGCAAAAGAATTTGCAAAAGAAGTAGAAAATCAAAAAAATCAATATGAAGATTATAAAAGAACTTTAGATGAGTCTACTAATGCAAATTTAGCACAAATTAATTCAGTTTCAAGATTGAAAGAAGAATTAAAGACTCTTGTAGATGAAAACGGAAATGTAAAAAAAGGTTATGAGGGTAGAGTATCTTTTATTTTAAATCAATTAAATGAAGCTTTAGGAACAGAATATAAATTAAACGGAAATATTATACAAAATTACAAAGATTTGCAAGGCGAAATAGACAATTTAATCAAAAAGAAAAAAGCAGAGATTTTACTTAAAAATGGAGAAAGTAAATGGGCAAAAGCTAGTGAGGAAGAAGTTGAGGCTACTAAAAAACTAAAGGAAGCATATGGAAATTTAGGAATGTCAATTGAAGAAGCTAAAGCAAAACTTCAAAAATTAACAGAAGAAGCTTCTCAAGATGTAGATGAAAATGGAACTGATTATTGGACTCATAAGGAAATTACTAACTTAGAAGCATTAATAACTACATATGAAAATGCAGAAAGTACAGTAAAACAATGTACAGAAGATAAAAAACAATATGAAAATAATTACGCTTTATTTGTGGAAGAAAAATATGATGAAATAGGAAAAATAGTAACAGATAGTACTAAAAATTATACAGATACATCTTTACAAACTATAAAAACTTCTATAGAACAAGAAAAGAGGGAATTAGAAGAAAGTAAACAATTACATGAAATAACAAATAATGCTATTTATTTACAACAGCAAGAACAAGCACAAAAAAACTTAGAGGAATTAGCAAAAGAATTGCAAGCAAGAACATCTTTAGTTGATACACTAGGAAAAGATGAAACAGAAGCTTGGAAAAGTCTTGCAACTAATTCATATGATACATATAGTAGTATTATAAGAGAAATGGATCCTACACTAGCACTTGAAATAGAAAAAATGACAGGGGTTATTGCAGAAAATGCACCAAAATTAATAGAAGAAACAGCAAAAATGACACAAGAGTTATTAGACGAAGTAGATAAAAATTCGCAATTTAAAGAAGTTGCTTTAAACGACTTAAGAGGTGTACTTAATGGATTGCAAGATGAGGAATTAAGAGAACTATTAAAACAAGCAGGTGTGCAAAATGTAGATAAGGTTATAGATGGAATAAAGCAGGGTAATTTAGGAGAAGAACAGGGTAAAGATGTATTGTCTAAATTAAATGATGGATTAAAAAATAAAGGCTTTCAAAATAACGTTTTTAATACAGCAAGAGGGATAGCTTCTAAATTATCAAGTTTATTAAGTGTAAAAGTAGCAGCAACTGGTGCAGGTATAGCATTTGATGTAGCAACAGGTAAGTTGCCTAGTCATAGAACTGGTTTGGATTATGTACCAACTGATGATTATGTTGCAAGATTACATAAAGGAGAAAGAGTTTTAACAAAAGAAGAAAATAGAGAATATACACAAGATAAGAAAGAAGAAAAAGGAAATACTTACAATTCAAAAAGTGCAAAATATAATTTTAACATGAATGTGTATTGCGAGAAATTAGATGAAAAAGAATTAGATAATATATTTAATTACATAAATAGAAGATTTGGAGCTGAGTATTGATATGAGGGTAGCGGAGTTTTATTTGATAAATGAAAAAGGTCAAGAATATTCATTGATGGACGAAGTAAATAATTGTTTGTTAACAGATATAGACGGCTTAGGTTGTAGTTATTCTACAGAATATCAACAATTAGGTAATATATTTATAACTACTTTGAGACAAATGGAGCAAGGTAAAATAGATAGTGTTGCTAAGTTTAGAAATTATGATAATTTTAGAGAGTTCGTGAATTTTGTAGAAAGTGCTGAAAAGTTGAAATTCCTATATAAAATTCCTTTTTTAAACGGTAAAAAAGAAGAATATTTAAAAGATGTAGTAGTACAAAGCATTTCAAAAGGCAGAATAATAGATGAATATGAAAGGCTAGCTTCTACAATTTCTTTTGATTGTTTGACTTTGTGGTATCAGGATAAAGAAACAGTTTATACAATAAATAAATTAGATGAAGAATTGCAATGGAATTTTAGATGGGATACTAGATTTGCAGATTATACATCAAGGAGTATAACTTTTAATAATGATGGACATACGAATGCAGAATTTAAGCTAGAAATGAACAATTATTTAATAAAGCCACGGAATTACAGTTTTGAAAAGTGGAGAGGTAGTATATGATTTAAAGATTCCTCTTACATTCCAACAAGGCGAAAAATTGCTTTTATCTTCAAGGGATAATGACATATATCTTAAAAAGCAAAAACAAGATGGTAGTTTTGAAAATTTGTTTAGGCAAAAATATGGAATAGATCTTAACAATAACAATATTTTTAAATTGCCTCAAGGGACAAGTATTATTACTTTGACAGCAGACAACGATATTCTTGATGCAAAATTAAACATCTTTAAACAGTATAAGGTGGTGTGATTATGGATAGTTATGCTTATTTTTTAGATAAAAATACTTTTGAAATAGTAGATGTTATACAAATTCAAGATTATCAAATAAATTTAGATGAAGAAACTAATGCAAAAACTTCTATAACAGTATTGAAAAAGCCTAATGCAAAAGATAAAGATATAGTTTTTATTAAAGAAGATAAAAAAACAATTTTTATGGGCATAATGGAAGCACCTATTAGCGATGATAGAGAAAATTATTATAATATTTCTATTAAGTATATTACAAATTTATTTGATAGAAAACTAATTTTAAAGAATAGCAACTTAATAAGTGAAAATGGAATTGAAGATTTTATTGCATACACAATAGAACATGAATTTTTGAATAGTACAGATACATTGTTAAATATAGACTATATAGACGTAGAAGTATTAACACATACTAAAAAGAACTTTTCTATACCTACAGAAAATGGAATATATAATTTTCATATTTTTATTAATAATTGCACACAGAACTATAACATAGTATATGCATTTACAATTGAAAATAAAAGAATAAAAATAACAATTGCAAATATAGAAAATGAAGATGTTGAACTGATTGATACTAATGTATCAGACATAGTAAATTACACAGAAATATTTCAAACAAACGTAATAGCAAAAGTAACAGTATTATGCGAAGATAAAACTACACAAGACTTCTTTTTATTAAATGATAGAACTACTACTACAGATAAAAATGCAGAAAATAGAGCGGTTGGAGATATAACAGTGATATATGAAATAGAAACAGCAAATGCAAGACAGTCTGCATTAAATGTTTTTAAAAGTAATTCATATAGTCATTTAATACAGTTTGATGTTAATAAAAATTCAACATTGTATGATGTTAAAAGTTGGAGAATTGGAACATTAGTTAAAATTAAAAATAAAACTGGTGATATTATTGATACTTATGTATCAGCTATAACTATTAATAAAGATGATCCTATTTACACGATAAAAATGGGTAATATTAGGATTTCTTTTTTAGATAAATTAAAACAAAAAGAGGAGGAGTAAAGATGGCTTTAAAAGGACATGTTTTTAACAAGCAACTGTTTACAAGCGAGTGTTTTGCATTATTTATTGATACATTTTTAGATAAAAATAGTGGAATTGTAAATGGTTGTGGAATTTCAAATACAACAAGCAGTATAAGCATAGCAAGTGGTTTTTTCTGTGTAAAGGGAAGATTTTTACAAGAAGAAGGAGGGACAACGTTTAATATAGATGCATCTACTCAAGATGATATTTATTGTAGATTAGTTTGTGAAATAGATTTATCTAAAGAAAATACAACAAGCGAATTAAAACAGGCACAATATAAGATTTTACAATCTACAAGTAATTATACAACATTGCTACAAGAAGATACAACGAATGGAGGTACAATATATCAATTTGAATTTGCACAATTTAATGTAACTGAAAACGGAATTGAAAATTTTGTAGATAAAAGAACATTTTTAAATTTTAATTCTATTTATGGGGAAATAAGAACAAATATAAATACATTTCTATCTGAACAAAAAATTACTACTAAAGAACAAATTGATACATTAATAACAGATTTACAGACATATTGTGATACAGCAAAAGAAGTACTGACAGATGATGTAGTAATGAATATGATTAATCTAATCAACACTAAAGCAGACAAAACGTATGTAGATGAAAAAACATTAACAGTAGCAAATTGGATACAGAATGAAACAACAGGATATTACGAATACAACGTAACAGACGAGAGCATAACAGCAAGTCATCTTGTGCAAGGCAATATGGATTTAGCAAATCAGGCTAAGATGACAGAACGGATATATAGAAAGTTATAATGGCGGTTATAAGATAATTACAAGTAAATTGCCTACAGAGGATATAGTAATGGAAATAAATGTGCAAAAGGTGGGTGCTAAGGTATGATTGGAAGATTAAATGTAGGTGGTGGATTAAGTATAGATGGAATTATAGAAGAATATGTAGCAGGTGGTGAAATAAGTGCTGGAGGGTTTGTTAAGTTTGTAAATGAACTGGAAGAAATACCAGGTAATGGAGTAGAAGCAGGTGCAGATATACAATTATATTCTTTTATTAGAACTATGAACATAGATATATCAGCAATAGCTTTGTCAGATGATAAAGTATTTATTGCTTATTCAGATTCTGAAAATAATACTTACGGTCTATATGGAATAGTTTGTACAATAAATGATAATAGTATAACGAAAGGAACATCTACAAAATTAAATACAGCTGCTAATGGAAATAAAATATCAGCAGTAGCATTATCAGAAAACAAGGTAGTTATATTCAGCCATCAAGGCAATGGAAATTATTTATGGGGGACAATATGTACAATATCTGGAATGACAATAACTGTAGAAAAAGCTACTCAATTAAGCACAGAGTCAGCAGGAACAAATATAACAGCAGTAGTATTATCAGAAACCAAAGTAGTTATTATAACTAAAAAATTAAATGGAATAGTTTGTACAATAAGTGGAACTACTATAAGTAAAGGAACAGATAATGAATTAGGTACAGAATTTAGTGCGGGTTCAATAACTAAATTATCAGATACAAAAATAGTTATTATAGGTTATGGCGATTATGGTTATGGTTTATATGGGGTAGCTTGCACAATAAATGGAACAAAAATAACAGCAGGAACAACTATTCAATTAGATTCACAAGGAGGACCAGGTAATGTTGTAGCTCTATCTGATACTAAAGTATTTATTGCATATAGACATACTAATAATAAATATTATTTATATGCAATGGTATGTACAATATCTGGAACAAGCATAACAAAGAAAATAAATACTCAACTAAGTACAGAAGAATATTCAGGAACTAATTTATCAATATTAGCTTTATCAAGTAATAAGGTATTTATTGTTCACGGATATAACTTAGATAATAATTTTTTATATGGGTTAGTATGTACAATAACTGATACAGCAATAATAACAGGAATAGATACTCAATTAACTATAAAGATACAATCAGCAGGTATGGTATCAGCAGTACTATTATCTAATACTAATGCATTTGTTGCATATAAAACAGATTCAAAAAGTGATAATTATCTACATGGAGTTCTTTGTTCATTTGGAACCATGATGCTTAAAGCTAAAGCATTACAAGCATCAACAGATGAAATAGGTGGAATAGCTAAAACAAGTGTTACAAGTGGACAACCAGTCCAAGTCGTAGTACCAAGTATAAAGGAGGAAAATTAAGATGTATATTTTAACAAATAAAGATAATGTAATAATAGAAATATCAAACATTTATGAACGTGACGAGGAGTATAGAAATATTAAAGTAGATAATCATAATATTGCTTATGCTCCAGATGAGCAAATAAATGTTTATGAAGTAGAAAACATAGATGGGAACATAACAGAAACTAAATACTGTTACACACAAGAAAAAGGTTTCTATGAGAATGCAGACTATAGAGAACCAGAGCCAACAGATACGGAAAAAATACAACAACTACAAGAGCAAGTTGAGAAAATAACAAAAGAAAAAGAAGAACTAGCAGAACAAATTACAGAAATACAATTAGCACTTGTAGAAAGCGACATGGAGGTGTAGATTATGGCTAAAGTGAAAATATGGTTTAGGTTAATAAAAAAAGGTCTAAAAACAATAGAAGATGTTCCAGAAAAGTACAGACAAGATGTACAAACACTTTTAGAAAGTGAGGGTTAGTTATGGAAAAAGAATTAGAAACATTTAAACTAGAAGTACTAACACAGTTAGCAGTTATAAATAGTAAACTAGATGGATATAGTGAAATAAAAAAAACAGTATATGAAACAGAGACAACAAGTAAAGAAAATAAAGAAGATATACAAGAATTACAAGACAAATTCAAATGGCTATCTCGAACAACAGCAGGAACAATAATAACTGGTGTTATAGGGATAGTCTTTATATTTATAAAAATTGGAATGGGGGTTAATTAAATAATGGAATATTTAACAATAGCAGGTATTGCAATAGCAGTGTTTATTTTTTTATTTATAATAATAAAAGTAGAAGTATTAAGGAATAGGGCAAATGCTTTATTCTTAGAAGCAGAAAAATATGTAACAGAAGATAAGTTCGAATATGTGTGTAGTAAATTGTATGGATATATACCAACTATACTAAAGATGTTTTTAGATGCAGAGTTCTTTAAACAAATAGTACAAATGATATATGACAATACAAGAGAGATAGCACATGATATTTTAGACGATGGTATACTTAATAAAAGTAATAAGGAGGAAAAATAGGTATGTTAAAAGGAATAGATGTATCAGTGCATAATGGTGTTATTGATTGGAATAAAGTAAAAGGACAAATTGATTATGCTATAATTCGTTGTGGTTATGGAAGTGACCAAACCAACCAAGATGATAAATATTTTAAAAGAAATGTAGAAGAATGTATAAGGCTAGATATACCATTGGGAGTATATCTATATTCATATGCAAATACATTAGAAAAAGCAAATTCAGAAGCGAAACATGTATTAAGATTAGTGAAGCAATATAAAGATAAAGTAACAATGGGAATATGGTATGATATAGAAGACAAAATACAAGCTAATTTAGGTAAAAACTCATTAAAAGATATAATTACTACTTTCTGTAATGAAATTGAAAATAATGGTCATTTCGTTGGAATATATGCAAATAAAAATTGGCTAGAGAATAAAATAGATAATTCTTTAAAAGAAAGATATGTAATATGGATAGCACAATATAATTCTAAGTGTACATATAATGAAAAATATCATATGTGGCAATATACTTCTGATGGTTTTGTAGAAGGAATTAATGGACGAGTAGATATGAATTATTCATATCAAGATAGATTTGCTGTAGATGGGATAAAAACGAATGAAATTTATACAATAGTTGACAGTACATACACACATAAAGACTTTGTAAAAGAAGTACAAAATGCAATAGGTGCAAAAGTAGATGGAATAGCAGGAAAAGAAACATTATCTAAAACAGTAACAGTATCAAAACGAAAAAATAGTAGACATGCAGTGGTAAAACCAATTCAAAAGTATTTAAACGCACTAGTATACAATTGTGGAGCAGTTGATGGAATAGCAGGAACATTATTCGATAATGCAGTAAAAAGTTATCAGAAAGCAAACTCATGTGTTTGTGATGGGGAAATAACAGCACGTAATATGACTTGGAAAAAATTACTTAAATTGGCATAAATAAAATGTCAGAGTAGGTAATACTACTCTGACTTATCTAAATATTTCAAAACACAGTCAATAACAAATCCATTAATAGTTTTATTATCTTTTTTCAATTGAGCAGAAAATCTTTTAAATAAGTTTTTATCAAATTTAATTAATCTAGTAACTTTAGTTTCTTTTTCTTTTTCCCATTCTTTCTTATAATTTCTTTTAAATTCTTCCATGTATTTCTCCTTGACAATAATATTTTTTAGTAGTAAAATTTAAATGCAAGAGAGGAATTATCCTCTCAAGTGCTTAAGATAGAGATTGAATTATTAAACTTGCTTGGTGGCGGTTGTTTCTAATTCGTTTTCTATCTTTAATTTTCTTTAGTAAAAACTTAAGCATTTGTTGCACCTCACTTTCTGTAATTATTATATATCGTATATACGTAATTGTCAATACTTATTTTGAAAAAATTTATTTCTTATTTATTGTTTCGACACATTTTTTATTAATTTAATAATATACTTTATGTTGTATATTATATGAATTATTCAAGGTCGAAAATTGTCGAAATTGATTGATATTTTTTTATTGTTTTGATATACTATAAAATATAAGGAATGTGATAAGAATGAAATATAAAAATAAAGAAGAACTTAAAGAAAAAGCAATTGAATTGTATAGTAATGGTAACTCTTACATAGAAATAGCTCAAATAATGGGATGTTCACGAAATTATATAAGTGAATTAATACGTGATGATGAAAGAATAAAATTAATACATAGTCAAAAGATACTTAAAGTTTATAAAAATCCTAATAATAGCAAGAAGCATCTTACTATTGGGATTAATTTATTATGTGAAATTGGGATAAGTCCTGATTGTTCTAATACTGAATATGTAATTGTTTCACTAGATAAAAAAAATGGGCAATTAATAATAAAAAAACATGAATAATAGGTTATTATTTAAATAATCTATATTTTTTTTATTTTTTATAACTTCATTAAGTTCTCCGCCAACATATCTTCCGGGCTTCTGAACTTTTAAAAGCAGTTTTTCGACATCCTTGCTGACC
>CAQOYX010000008.1 GCA_948852375.1 uncultured Clostridia bacterium | reverse complement strand
AAATATATTAAAAATTACTAAAAGATAAAATTAATAGATAACTAAGGAGGAAATAAATAATGTACATGTTTAATAGGATTACAGTAAATCCACAATTACCAAAAAGAATTAACCGTTTATCAGAAATAGCAAACAACTTATGGTGGGCTTGGAATAGTGAATATTTGCGTGTTTTAAAGGAAATTGATATTGATTTATGGGAAACAGTAGGTAAAAACTCTGTTAAATTTTTAAAACTTGTATCTCAAGAAAAACTAGAACAAGCTACAAAAAACGAAGAACTACTAAAGAATTACGATAAAGTAGTTGTTGATTTTGATGGATACATGAATAGTAAAAATACATGGTTTTCAAAAAAATATCCTAATAACAAAAATGACTTAATTGCATACTTCTCAGCAGAATATGGTTTAGATGAAATCTTACCTATTTATTCAGGAGGACTTGGAATTCTTTCAGGAGACCATTTAAAATCAGCAAGTGATTTAGGTTTACCTTTTGTTGCAGTGGGGTTATTATATAAAAATGGATATTTTAACCAAAAAATAAATGGTTGGGGAGACCAAGAAAATATATACCAAAATATAGATTTATACAACTTACCAATTCTTCCTGTAAAAAATGATAAAGGAGAAGAATTACTAATCCATGTAAAATTAGATGACAAAAATCTATATTTAAAAGTATGGCAAATTAATGTTGGAAGAGTAACGCTATATTTATTAGATTCAGATATACCTCAAAATGAAGCTCAAGAATTTAAAGAAATAACATTAAGACTATATGGTGGAAATCAAGAAATGAGAATAAGGCAAGAAATAGTACTTGGAATGGCAGGGGCTCATTTATTAAAAATATTAGGATTAAAACCAACGCTATATCACATGAATGAAGGACATTCATCTTTCTTAATATTAGAAATAATAAAAGATATAATGGAAGAAAAACAAGTATCGTTTGAAATAGCAAGAGAAATTGCAACAGCAAAAACAGTATTTACAACACATACACCAGTACCTGCAGGAAATGATATTTTCCCATTAGATTTAGTAGAAAAATATTTTAGAAATTTCTGGCCAAGATTAGGACTTACTAGAGATACATTTATGAAATTAGGAATGAAACCATGTGATAATTTAGAACCAGGGTTTAACATGGGAATACTTGCATTAAAGGTAGCAGGAAAGAAAAATGGAGTAAGTAAACTTCATGGTGAAGTATCACGTGAACTATTTGGAGATGTATGGCCAAATATATCAGCAGATGAATCGCCAATTACACATATTACAAATGGTATACATACCTGTTCATGGCTTGCACCAAATTTAAAAGAACTATATAACAAATATTTAACACCATACTGGCAAGATACAATTTATGATGATGAAACATGGAGAAAAATTGCAGATATTCCAAATGATGAACTTTGGGTAGCACATGTAGAAAGAAAAGTTAAACTATTACATTTAGTAAAAGAAAATGTTACAAACAGGTTAAAAACAGCAGGTGTAGGATATGACGAAATAAAAGATATTGTATCTAAATTAGACCCAAATACTTTAACAATTGGTTTTGCAAGAAGATTTGCAACATATAAAAGAGCAACTTTAATATTTAGGGATTTAGAAAGAATTACACAAATATTAAATGACCAAGACAAACCAGTCCAAATAATATTTGCAGGAAAAGCACATCCACAAGATAAAGAAGGACAAGATTTAATAAAATATATACATGAAATATCTATGAAACCACAATTTAAAGGAAAAATATTTATATTAGAAAATTATAACATACAAATAGCAAGATATTTAGTAAGTGGTGTAGATGTATGGTTAAATAACCCAAGAAGACCAATGGAGGCATCAGGAACAAGCGGACAAAAAGCATCAGTAAACGGAGTTATAAATTTTAGTATATCTGATGGATGGTGGGCAGAAGGATATAACTCAAAAAATGGTTGGCTAATTGGAACAAATGAGCAATATAGTTCATATGAGGAACAAGATACAGCAGATAGTGAGAGTATTTATCATGTATTAGAAAATAAGATAATACCAATATATTATGATAAAGACAAAAATGGAATTTCTACCAAATGGATGGATTATATGAAAAATTCTATAATATCAACAGGAGGAAAATATAGTACATCAAGAATGGTAGTAGATTATACAGAAAAATTATATATGCCACTATGTGAATTAACAAATAAATATTTTTCTAACTTAGAGGAAGTAACAGCATATACAGCTTGGAAAAATGAATTAAGAAATAATTGGAAAGATATAAAAATATATCAAATGAGTAATTTAGAAAATATCACAATGGATGCTGGAAATAATATAGATGTAAGTTGTGCAGTAGAACTTCCGAATATAGATAAAGAGAATGTAGAAGTTCAAAGTTATTATGGAAAAATATTAGATAATGGTGTAGTAAAAAGTATGCAGATTATACCAATGAAATATCAAGAAACAGTAGATAATAAGGATAATACATACCTATATAATGCAAAAATAGAATTAACAACAGGGGGAAATTATGGCTATACCTTTAGAGTAATGCCAAAACATAAAATGCTACAAGACTCAGCAAATATGGACTTAATAAAATGGATTACAGCATAAAAAATCCGGAAATCATTACGATTTCCGGATTTTGTTGGATAGTACATATATGGCTCTTGCATTAACGTAAAATGTCAAATCAGTTAGTTGTAATTTTTCTAAAACTTGTGTATAATGCTTTTATAAATAAGGAAAAGTAATACTGAAGTTATTATTGTAACAGAGGTATTGAAAAAATGGAACGATTTGGGTTAAGGAAGAGTATTATAGAGGATATAGTTAATATAATAAAAGAATATAATGAAGTTACAAAAGCTGTTATTTTGCTTCTAGGGCAAGATGAGATGATAAAAAAATATCTGATATAGATATTATATTGTAAAGAAGGAATTGAAATATATAGCAAATGATATTTATAAAAGAATTATAACGATACATATAAAATCATCAAAGGATTTTGTGAAAGATTTTATAACAGAATATAACATAAAAACACAAAAAAGTTGATTTTTTATACTTTTAGTATTGAATATATATTTTTAATTGTGTTATAATACTTTAAGTATTGAAAAAACAAATAAGAAAGAGGGAAGTTTTAATGAAAAAAGATTTTAAGAAAACTAAAATTGTTGGAACAATAGGACCTGCTAGTGAACATATGTTAGAAGATTTATTTGAAGCAGGATTAAATGTTTGCAGAATTAACTATTCACATGGAAGTTGGGATGAACAATCTGAAAAAACAGAAGATATAATTCGACTAAGAAAAGAATTAGACATTTCTATTGCAATGATATTAGATATGCAAGGACCAGAAATTAGAACAGGAATGCTTGTTACAGGAAAAAATGAAAAAATAAAACTAGAAGATGGACAAAAATTTACATTAGTAAATGAAGATATTATTGGAGATAAAGATAGAGTATCTGTAAGTTATAAAAACTTGTACCAAGATTTAAAACCAGGTGCTAAAGTTTTAATAGATGATGGGGCTATTGAATTAGTAGTTGATGAAATTGTAAATAAAGATATTGTTTGTACAGTAGTTCATGGAAATGGTTTAGGAAGTAGAAAAACAATGAACTTACCAGGAACAGCAATACGTCTTCCAGCATTAAAAGACAAAGACATTGCAGACTTAAAAACAGCATGCGAACATGATTATGACTATGTTGCTATGTCATTTGCAAGAAATGAAGATGATATTAAACAAGTAAGAGAAGTATTAGATGCAAATGGCGGAAAAGACATTAAAATAATTACAAAAGTAGAAAATGTTGAAGGGTTAAGCAACATGGAAATAATAGTAGATAAAGCTGATGCACAAATGATTGCACGTGGTGATATGGCAACAGAAACAGACTTTACAGAACCACCAGTAATGCAAAAGAAATTTATTAAATTATCAAATCTTGCTAATAAACCAGCAATTACAGCAACACAAATGTTAGAATCAATGATGAGTAATCCATTACCAACAAGAGCAGAAGCAAGTGATGTTGCAAATGCAATTTATGATAGAACAAGTGCTATAATGCTTTCAGGAGAATGTGCAATGGGTAAATTCCCATTAGAGTGTGTCAAAACAATGTCAAAAATTGCACATAGAGTAGAACCTGAAATTAATTACTGGAAAAAATTTGATGAAAACCAAGATATAGATTTAAACGATTTAGAATCAAATATCGTATATTCAACATGTGTTATGGCAAAAAATACAAAAGCGGAAGCTATTGTTTGCTACACAAATTCAGGTGATACAGCAAGAAAATTTGCAGGAATGGGAGCAGGATGCCCAATTTTAGCTGTTACAGATAACAGAAGAACATTTAACCAATTAGCACTTGTATGGAATGTACAGCCAGTATTTGTAGAAGCAGGGAAAACAATTGATGAAACAGTTGAAAAAGGCATAGAAAAATTAAAATCAAAAGGAATTTTAGAAAGTGGAGATTTAATAGTTCTTGCAGGAGGAAGCAAGTTATTAAATGATGGAAAGGAAATAAAAATAGTAAGTGGAGTTGCAAGAATTTAATATAACAAAAAGAGGTCTAAAATTTATAGTTAATTTGAATTTTAGGTCTTTTTTGTATAGCTAATAAGATTATAATTAGCTTCTAATAACCTCTAGTTAACATAGGTGACAAGAGGTTATTATAGTAATTTTTAAAAATTATTGTACTTTTTTATAATAAACGATATAATAGTAATATATTTGAAAGAGGGTGTTGTTAATGTCATTTATAGAAGAAATCAAAAATGAAGCAAGAAAAGAAATAAAAACAGTAGTATTACCAGAAACTACAGATATTAGAGTACTAGAAGCAGCAAATACCATATTAAAAGAAGGATTTGCCAAAATAGTTTTATTAGGAGAAGAGAGCATAATACTAAATAAAGCAAAAGAAAATGGATTAAATTTATCTTTAGCTAAAATTATAAATCCAGCACAATCAGAAAAATATGATGAATATGTTAATGCTTTTTATGAACTACGTAAGGAAAAAGGAATGGAATATGAAACAGCATGTGAATTAATGAAAGACCCAGTTTATTTTGGCATGATGATGGTAAAACAAGGAGATTGTGATGGACTTGTTTCAGGTGCAATTCATTCAACTAAAGATACCCTAAAACCAGCATTACAAATATTAAAAACCGCCCCAGATACTAAGCTTGTTTCTGCATTTTTCTTAATGGTAGTACCAAATTGTGAATATGGAGAAAATGGAACTTTTGTATTTTCAGATTGTGGCTTAAATCCAAACCCAAATGCAGAAGAATTATCTGAAATAGCCATATCATCAGCAAAAAGTTTCGAACAATTAACGAAAAAGAAAGCAAATGTTGCAATGCTATCTTTTTCAACACATGGAAGTGCAGAATCAGAATCAACAAAAAAAGTAATACAAGCAACTAATTTAGTAAAAGAAAAAGCACCTAATATTTTAGTTGATGGAGAATTACAGCTAGATGCAGCAATTATTCCAGAAGTTGCAAAAAGTAAAGCACCAAAAAGTAATGTTGCAGGGCATGCAAACACATTAATTTTCCCAAATCTAGACGCAGGAAATATAGGATATAAATTAACTCGGGCGTTTAGCAAAAGCGGAAAGCTATGGTCCACTATGCCAAGGAATAGCAAAACCAGTAAATGATTTATCACGTGGATGTAGTGTTATGGATATAGTAGGAGTAGTTGCAATAACAGCATTGCAAGCACAAATAAATTAAAAACGTCCGCTTGACTGGGGCATCTTATATACATAATTTAATTTAATCTATAAACTGTATCATAAATAATTGCAAAAAAATTAATTTTTAAGTTGCAGATAAACTTTAGCGTGTGTTATAATCAATATAATTTTTATTAGGAGGTTTAGAAAATGAAAATATTAGTATTAAATTGTGGTAGTTCTTCACTAAAGTATCAATTAATCAATATGGAAACAGAAGATGTTTTAGCATCAGGAAAATATGAAAGAATAGGAGAAGATGAAGCATTTATTACTCATAAAGTAAATGGACAAAAAGTAGAAATTACACATCCTGCAAAAAATCACGACGAAGCTATCGAGTTTACTTTAAAACAATTAGTAAATCCAGAATATAAAGTAATAGATAGCTTAGATGAAATTGAAGCAATAGGACATCGTTTAGCACATGGGGGAATGAAGATTACAGGTTCTGTTGTGATTGATGATAAAGTAATAGAAATACTAAAAGAATGTACAGATTTAGCACCACTTCATAACCCAAGCGGAATAATAGGAATAGAAGCGTGTAAAAAAGTAATGCCAAGCAAACCAATGGTAGGTGTATTTGATACAGCATTTCACCAAACAATACCAGAAGAAAGATATTTATACCCAATACCATATGAATATTACGAAAAATATGGAATAAGAAAATATGGTTTTCATGGAACATCTCATATGTATGTATCTAGAAGACTTGCAGAAATTGAAAATAAAAAACCAGAAGATCTAAAAATTATTACTTGTCACTTAGGACAAGGTTCTAGTGTTTGTGCAATTGAAAAAGGAAAGAGCGTAGATACAAGTATGGGACTTACACCACTTGCAGGAGTTCCTATGGTAACAAGAAGTGGAGACATAGATCCATCTGTTGTAACATACATAATGAAAAAAGAAAATAAAACAGCTGATGAAGTAGAAAATCTTTTAAATAAAGAATCAGGAGTACAAGGAATATCAGGATTAGCACCAGATTTTAGAGTAATTGAAAATGAATCAGTAGCTGGAAACAAAAGAGCATTAATTGCTATGAATAACTTTAAATATTCAGTAGCAGGATTTATTGCAAAATATGCAACAGCAATGAATGGTGTAGATGCAATAATATTCACAGGAGGAGTTGGAGAAAACCAAATTAATATTCGTAAAGGAATTTGTGAAAGATTAGGTTTCATGGGAGTTGAATTAGATGAAGAAAGAAACAATGTAAGAAGTGAAGAAAAACTAATTTCAAAAGATTCTTCAAAAGTAAGAGTATATGTAATACCAACAAATGAAGAATTAATGATTGCAAAAGAAACTGAGAGGTTAGTTAAGTAGACTAAATTTATGTATTTACTTGTATATTTTAAAACAAAATTAACATAAAAAATTGACTTTTGCTAAAGAATTTGATACAATAATTATACTAATAATTTTGTTGCGTTTTGCATTACAGTTAATGCAAAGAAAGGAGAAAATGTATATTATCGGAATAGTGGCTATTGTTATATTCACTGTAGTAGTTGGAATAGTGGTTCTTATGCTTTTGGGATTTTTATTTGATAATTTTTTAAATTTTTTTTTGGCACTATCAGCTATAATTTCAGCTATAATATCATTTAAAGTCACTGCTTTTTTATCAAAGCTTCTTTCTGACTTTGATAAAAACTGCTCAGAAGATTTTGGTTATTTTTATGGTATTGGGTACATTGTTTGTTTGGGTATACTGTGGATTATTATAGCGTTAATATTTGGGGGTTTAGGTCTTTTGGGACTAAATCTGTACGAACGATTTAATGATAATATATGAAAAAAATTTAGCTTACAACCATATAAAGAACATGGTTGTAAGCTAATTTATTAATACCTATTTATTTTACGAAATTCCACTGACAATTTACAAAAAAATATTTACATAAATCATAAAGAATGATATAATTTTATAAAATGTAAGAGGAGGAAATAAACATGGCAAAAATTTTAGAAGATATTTCAAGAACATTTAACGAATTTTTATTATTACCAAATTTAACAACAGAAGAATGTATTCCAGATAAAGTTTCTTTAAAAACACCACTTGTAAAATATAAAAAAGGAGAAGAACCAAAATATTCTGCCAATGTACCAATGGCATCAGCAATTATGCAATCTGTTTCAGGTGAAGAAATGGGAATTGCTCTTGCAAGAGAAGGTGGAGTTGCTTTTATTTATGGAGCTCAATCTATTGAATCACAAGCAGAAATGGTATATCATGTAAAGAAACATAAAGCAGGTTTTGTTATTAGTGATTCTAATGTAAAAAGTGGAACATCACTTAGAGAAGTAATTGAATTAGTAGAAAGAACAGGTCATTCTACAGTAATTGTAACAGATGATGGAACAGCAAATGGAAAATTTCTAGGTATTGTAACAGATAAAGACTATAGAATTACAAGGGATAATCAAGCTGCTCCAATAGATGATTACATGACAAAAGCAGAAAAAGTAGTATCTGCTAAAAAAGGAATTACTCTTGCAGAAGCAAATGATATAATTTGGGAAAATAAAATAAATTGTTTACCTATTTTAACAGAAGAAGGAAACTTAAAATATTTAGTATTTAGAAAAGATTATGAAGAAAGAAAAAACAATCCAAATTCTTTATTAGACGAAAATAAACGTTATATAGTAGGTGCAGGTATAAACACAAGAGATTACGAACAAAGAATTCCAGCACTTGTAGAAGCAGGAGTAGACATGATTTGTATGGATTCTTCTGATGGATATTCAGTATGGCAAAAAAGAACAATAGATTTTGTTAGAGAAAAATATGGAGATCAAGTAAAAATAGGTGCAGGAAATGTTGTAGATAAAGAAGGATTTAGATATCTTGCCCAAGCTGGTGCAGACTTCATAAAAGTTGGTGTTGGTGGAGGTTCTATTTGCATTACACGAGAGACAAAAGGAATAGGACGTGGACAAGCAAGTGCTTTAATAGATGTTGTAGCAGCACGTGATGAATATTTTGAAGAAACAGGTATATATATCCCTATTTGTTCAGATGGAGGAATAGTACATGATCATCATATAACAATAGCCCTTGCACTAGGTGCAGATTTTGTAATGATGGGAAGATATTTTGCAAGGTTTGATGAAAGCCCAACAAGAGTATTAAAAGTGGGAAATAGCTATGTAAAAGAATACTGGGGAGAGGGATCGAACCGTGCAAGAAACTGGCAAAGATATGACCTTGGAGGAGATAAAAATAAATTATCTTTTGAAGAAGGAGTAGATTCGTATATTCCATATGCAGGACCACTAAAAGATAATTTAGCAGTAACAGTAGCAAAAATAAAATCAACAATGTGTAACTGTGGGGCAACTTCAATTAAAGAATTACATGAAAAAGCAAGATTAACACTTGTATCTGAAGTAAGTATAGCAGAAGGAAGTGCTCATGATGTTATGTTAAAAGAAGTTGATAAGAGTTATAAATAAAATAAACATAAAATATATGGGCGTTATCGGTAAAAAATATCGAATAACGCTCGTTTTTCATATCATATAGAAATATTGTTTAAAAATTACATTTTATAAAGGCTTTTGACATATTTTGTCGAATACAATAATATATAGAATATGAATAATTTAGTTCACAATATAATACAATAAAAGGGTGATAAAATTGAATAAAAAAGCAATTATTATTTGTATGAGTGTTATAGTTATATTAATTGCGGTAATTATAGGAATTATTGCAATATTTTATAATAGAAATAATACTATTACAACTATATCCTTTATTAGAGATGAAAATATTAAATTAAATTTAAATGAAAAGTATAAAGATAAAATTGCTCCAACTATAAAATTAAATGGAAATAATGTAGTAAATATTAATATTGGAGATACATATAAAGACGAAGGGTGTACAGCACAGGATAATTATGATGGAGATATTACAAATAAAGTTAAAATTACAGGGAAAGTGGATACTACAAAAGAAGGAACATATAATATTTCATATGTAGTAGAAGATTCATCAGGAAATGTAGCAGGAATTTCAAGAAAAGTAATTGTAAACAAGGAAAAAGTTACTGAACTTAGAAACACAAGTATTTCAAAAGGTAATACATCTAATGATAGCAAAAAAGGACTTCCCGTATTAATGTATCATTTTTTCTATGATGTAAAAAAAGGAGAAAAAGGAGCAGACAGCAACTGGATGGAGGTATCAGCATTTGAGGAGCAAATGAAATATTTATCAGAAAATAACTATTATTTTCCAACATGGAACGAAGTAGAAGCATATATTGATGGAACAATAACATTACCTGAAAAAAGTGTAGTAATAACAATAGATGATGGAGATGAATCATTTATAAAATATGCAATACCAATTATAGAAAAATATAATGTAAAAGCAACATCATTTGTTGTAACAAGTTGGAATGGAGATTGGTTACCTAAAGCATATAAATCAAATCATTTAGACTTTCAATCACATTCACATGATATGCATAGGTCAGGTAATAATGGCAAAGGAAGATTTGTTAATTTAAGCTATAAAGTTGCATTAGAAGACGTAACAAAATCAAAAAACATAATAGGAGATTGCACAATATTTTGCTATCCATTTGGACATTATAATAATAATGCAATGAAGGTATTAAAAGATGCAGGATATAAGTTGGCATTTACTACGGTAGGGCGGCAGAGTATATAAAGGAGCAAATAAATATGCATTACCACGTGTACGTATGTCAAAAGGAATAAGCATGTCAGATTTTAAAGGAGCGGTAAAATAGGTAATATATTAAAAATATATTGTTTATTTTTATATATTATGTTATACTAAAAAAGTAAACAAAGTATAAAGTTCAATGCAAATTTTGGTTGAACGCAACATTAAGGAGGCAGTTATGATAGAAATGACAGAAAGACAACGAATTGAAGAAGAGAAACGTCAACAAGCAAGAGACCGTATGGCAGAAGAACGGTTTAAGCAAAATTGCTTATATAGGTTGCAGATTGGAAGCATGCAAGAATGTCAAATAGACGAATGGATGGTAAATGCATGCATATCAAAGCCAGTTGCTGAGAAGCTTGCGATGGAAGTAAGAAGTGCATATGCAGAAAATCCCACTTTTTGATAAATAATAAAAAGTGGTAGCTGTAAGAAAAATGAATGTAAAGAGGTTGCAATTTGCAACCTCAAATATAATTCTCCTATGCTTCTTTAGGTAGGTTTATATAAATAGTAACTATCAACAAGTAAAGTGACAAATGTCCTTATGGTAAATATATAAAAAGTGACTTCGTTTTGGCTTGTGGCTTTGAATGTAGAGCAAATCCACTAAAACCAATTTCATTAGGATTAAATGCTAAACATTCTACTATAAATAAAAGAACATACATATTTGATTTAGTGTTTCCAAATGAAGAGGTAATGAACATTGCCTTGAAAAAATAAAAATAGATAAGTAATAATAAGGCTTGCACAGAAAGATTTAGAAGATTTAGATCAAATTATGCTTAACTATAATAAGGTAGTAATAATTCTCCTGTGCTTTTAGAGGCAGGCATATATACATAGTAACTGTAATTAGTAGAAGGGAGGAAATTAAAATGAATATTGGTTTGTATATGATTTTAGTAGCCATTGTATTCAATGTTTGGCCAATATTGATGGTTTGTGGTGTGGCTCATGCAAAGTGGTCTGAATTATTGAATCCACGGCTTAGGTATGCTAACAATGAAAAAAGCAGATTACAAGATCTCAATATGGAAAAAACAAGAAACATTTTTTAATCAATGTCTAAATAAAGCGGTCGCATTACGATCGCTTTACTTATGCTACAATTCAATTTTTGGTTGATACTTTTCAAGCCACATGTTTACTTGGCAAAGGTATGCCATAAGTTGTGGACCTGTCATTGGGTGTCAGAAAACAACACGAAGCGATATGCTTAGATACTGTAAGAAAATATGAAAAATGATAAATGGGCATTTTTTAACAAATTTTGTAAAAATAACAAAAATTAATACTGTGGTTACCTAAAAAATAACAAAGAAAGGAAAAAGAATAGTATGGAGAAAGAAGAAAATATAGATAAAACAAAAAAGAATGAATATAAAGTAATTTATACTTTTAGTAAAGATGTACCAACATTTCAAGAAGTAATGGAAAAGATAATATTTAATAAGTTAAATAAGATATAAAAAGTTACTTGACAAGTAAGAACAAACGTTTTAAAATATAAATACAATAATATCATAAAAATAATGAAATAAATGTAATAATAAATACAGTAATATATAAATTTATATGCTATTATGAGTATTTTATATGGAGTAATGTTTATGGAATTTGAAAAAGCAAAATTAGTAGAATTAAAAGCAAAATTTGATTCTATAATTAACAAAGAAGAAAAAGAAAATGTAGAATTTTGGTATGCTAGAGATTTACAAAATCAGCTTGGTTATAAAAGATGGGAAAATTTTATTGAAGTAATAAAAAAAGCTATGGAATCTTGTAAAAATGCTGGTATAACTATTGAAGATCATTTTCGTGAGGTTACGAAAATGATAAATCTAGCTAAAGGAGCTAAACGACAAGTAGAAGATTATATGTTAACAAGATACGCATGTTATTTAATTGCTCAAAATGGAGATTCTAAAAAAGAAGAAATAGCTTTCGCACAAACTTATTTTGCAGTACAAACTAGAAAACAAGAAATAATTGAAGATAGAATAAAACTAATGAACAGATTAGAAGCAAGAGAAAAATTAAAAGAATCCGAAAAACAATTATCAAAAAATATTTATGAAAGAGGAGTAGATGATTTAGGTTTTGCAAGAATTCGTTCAAAAGGAGATGGGGCTTTATTTGGAGGATTAAATACAATGCAAATGAAAGCAAAATACGGAGTAAAAGAAAATAGACCACTTGCAGATTTCTTACCAACACTAACAATAGCGGCAAAAAACTTAGCAACAGAAATGACTAACTATAATGTAACCGAAAAAGATATGTATGGAGAAGAAAGCATAACAGGTGAACATATAGATAACAATTTAAGTGTAAGAAGTATGCTAAATAAAAGAGGAATCAAACCAGAAAACTTAAAACCAGCAGAAGACTTGAAAAAATTAGAAAGAAGAGTAAAAAATGAAAGCAAAAAAATGGCTAGTAACAAATTACCATAAGGAAAATAGAGGAAATGAGAAAATTTAGTTGAAATCACAATAAAATTATGATAATATAATAGCATCAAAGTAGTAGAAAGACCTCTTATCTTAGCAACATCGAGATAAGTATAATGAAACTATTAACAAGCACAAGCCAAAATGGCAGGAGGTAAAAATGGAAAAAGAAAGAAAAGGACTTATTCATAATTCATTCTTTGTTAGAAATCAAAGGAAAGAGAATCTCAGTTCATTATTTGGAATGGATCAAGGAACAGATATGGATATGTATGATTATGAGTTTGATGAAAAAAATCAACTTACAATAATACATAGTGAAAATACAGGAAAAACAGTTACTTTAGGTTCTGTTTTTCCATCACCAGAAATTGCTGATGAGGTTTGTCGATATCTAGAGGAAAAATCCAAGAGTAAAGGTCTATAATATTATTGGAGGTCGCTAGTTGCGACCTCTTTGCTTAAATTAAATTTCTATTTTTGGTTGATACCTCTCAAGCCACATGTTTACTTGGCAAAGGTATGCCATAAGCTGTGGACCTGTCGTAGGATGTCAGTAAACGGTACGCGTGGAAAGTACTGGAAAATAAGCATTTCTTAAAAGTGTAATTACCTATTTTTTAAAAAGTAGTAAAAAAGTGATAAAATATATGGCGAATTTGTATAAAAAATATTTACTATAAAGAATAAAAATTTTAAAGTTGAGAATAAAGAAATTGTATTAAAATTCTTGAAAACATAATGATTTTATGTTAATATTTGTATTGATGCAAAGTCAGCAAAAATAAAAGTAGAAAGGATATGAGTATATGAATTCTAAATATGTTGCTATCGCAGTTACTACTGTATGTAACTTGAAATGTCCATATTGCCAAAGTACAGGAGAAAGTATTCCAAATGTGCAAGGTATGTGGAATTATAACCGGCTAAAAGAAGTTATAACAGCCTTTTTAAAAGTTGGTTATAGAAATTTTAGAATTACAGGTGGAGAGCCTACTACAGTTCCATATCTGGGAGATTTATTAGATTTTCTTTTGCAGAATCCTGATGTGAGAGTGCGAATAAATACTAATGGATATAATATAGAAAATTATATAGACCATTTGAATTCGCAAACAGAAGTAATATTTAGTGTAGATGGATTTAAAAATGGATTTTCTCCCAAAAGATTAACAGAAGAGTTGCTAAAAAAAATACAATATTTGCAGTCAAAGAACATTTCAATAAGGCTAAATTGCGTAGTTACAAAGCAAAATGCCGATGAAATACCTGAGTTGATACAATTTTGCTCTGAACAAGGAATGAATTTAAAGTTATTAGATTTATCTCCAAGAGTAGAATATCAAGGAAAGGTGCAAGATAATTTTTTGGATAATAATTATTTTGAATTAAACAAATTGTGTATTCCATTTCCTAAAGTTTCTTCGGATTTTAGAACTAATATGATAAAAAAGGGAACAGGAATACCTATGAGTGGGTATAATTTAGGAAACGGACATTGGCTACAGATAAAAGATTCTAGCAAAGAACCTTATTATGCTTCAGTATGTAATGATTGTCAGTATAAAGATAATTGCATAGAAGGTGTATTTTCTCTTTCACTATCTGTTGGCGAAATTTTAAGAGTAGCCAATTGTGTTAATCAAGATTATTGGATACAACTTAGTGGGTTGAAGCAAAGACAAATTGAAGAAGAACTAAAGAAAATGGAAAAACTTTTTTTCTAAGTAGTAATAATGAAAAACAAAAAACGGGGGTTACCTCGTTTTTTGTAAATTATTTTAAATAAATTATAGATTGAATATCTTTAAGATTTTTTATAAGGAGGGATGCTTAATGTGAATGAGCAAAATAAACCAGCCTATTATGCAATCATACCAAGTGAAGTAAGATATTGCGAAGAATTAAAATTTGCAGAAAGGTTACTATATGGAGAGATAACAGCATTAGCTGGAAAAGAAGGATATTGTTTTGCAACAAATAGATATTTTGGAGAACTATATCATGTAATACCTGGAACAATATCACGATGGATAAACCATTTAGAAAATTTAGGATTTGTAAAAACAGAAGTAATAAGAAATGACAAAAATCAAGTAACAGAAAGAAGAATTTATATAAATGAATGCAATAGGGAATTTATACAAAATACCTATAAGCAAAATGAACAATACCCCTATGAGCAAAATTGCATATACCCTATAAGCAGAAAAGCTAAAGATAATAATATAAATATTAGGATAGATAGATTCTTTAATTTTATAATAAAAAAAGAAAAGCAAAATCCAGAAAAATTAACAGAAGATGAACAAAATCAATTTTACAGTTTACTAGAAAAGTTAGAATTGAATTACACAGAAGAATTACTAAAACTATTTACAAAAGAGAACATAGAAAAACTAAAGATAATTATATATGCTTTAAAAGAACTATTTACAAGCAATAAAAAACAGTTAGTTACAAAAGTCAAAAGAGAAGAGTTGATATTTCTTTATGATAATTGCAAAGATAAACAATCAGAATATGAAAATACAAGTAAAGAAATCAACAATTTTTTTGAATATTATTATATCAGTTTAATAAGGAAATTAGAAAAAGCAATATAGCTTTTATTTTTTTGCCTTAAAACAAGGAGGAACAAAATGATACCTACTTATGATGTAAATAATTTAACAGGAAATTTGGATACAATGTTTCAAAATATGATGAAAATAGGATTTGGAATTTCTATTGTATTATTAACAATTTGGATAATTGTAAGTTTATTAATATGGTTATTTCGGAGCCAGAAAAAAGTCCGAAAGAGCAATAAAATTTGGAATAAAGAACTTTATAATAACTTTAGTATTAATAGTGATTATACTAATCGTACCAATATTATTTAGTATGTTTTAAAAGACATTAAAATTGTTATATCATCAAATTTATTGCCCTATATAACTTGGAGGGAATCGTATGAAGAAATTAAATTTAAAAGAAAATGTAAAAAAAGGATTTTATAAGATAAAAGAAAAATTATGGATAATACCTACAACACTAATGATGATACAGACTAAAGTATTTGCTGAAGGTAGTATTAGCACAGCAGAGGTTAATCAAGCTACCGAAAATATAAAAAATGCAGTTATTAAGTTAGCAATGCCAATACGGAGGAATTTTAGTATTTGTAAGTATTGTTATTATAGCATTGAAAATGATAGTAAATTCAAATAATGCTAATAAAAGAAGTGAATCAATAGGAGCTTTAGCTTGGGTATGTGCTGGAACAATGCTTTTAGGATTATCACTTATTGTAAGTGGAATTATTTTAAGTATTGCAACAAATGGCGGTGGAGCATTAATCACAGGTGGAGGCTCAAATGGTTAGGAGGTAGTAACAAATGAGTTCATATAAAGTACCATTTGATTTTACACATGAAGAGAAAGTATTTCGGAGGTTATTTATCATTAAGACAGATGTTATATATGATAGTTAGTGTTGTTTCAATAGGAATATTATTTATACCAGTTCTACCAATGACATTAAAAGTATGTCTGTTTTTATTAGTATTTGGTATATTTATGACATTTGCTTTTTTGAAGATAGGTACAATATATGCAGATAAATACTTCCTTAATATCGTGAAATACATTTTTAGAAACAAAATTTTTATAAATGAGAGGTAAAAATAATGATAATCACAATTATATTTATATTAGCTGGAATCTTTTTTATGATAGGTACGCTAATATATGTAAAAAACAAAAATAATCTACAAGAAATAAAGCCTATAGATAAGTCAAATGCAAAGAAGGTAAAAAAGACATTAAGTAATCTATGGGGAATAGATGGATTTAATAATCAAGTAATTACAATTAACAAAGGACAACATTCGATTATAGTAGAACTTGAAAGCATTGAATATAGTTTATTACATGATGGAGAGAAGAACACAGTAGACAGAGAATTAATAAGTATTGCACAAATGCTTAAATTTCCAATACAGTTTTTAGAAGTAAAAAAACAAATTGAATTAGGAGATATGCTAGAAGAAATTAAAGTAAATACAATAAATGCTAATAGTAATGTAAAAGAATATGCAAAACAGATAATGAAACATTTAGAACAATTACAAGAAGATCAAAATTTATTTGAAAGAAAAAATTATATGGTAATATCTTCTTTTAACAATAGAAAAACAGCAGAAATAGAATTAAAAGAATTTTATCAATTATTAAGATATCATTTATTAAATATTAAAGTTAATACTAGATTGTTAAATGATAGAGAAATATTAGAACTAATTTATGAACAACTACATAAAGGAAATAAAAATAAAGTATCAGATATAGAAGAAAAAGGGGGATTAGATTTATATGTTACAAGTAAGAAAAGAAAAAAAGCTAAAACCTTATAAAAAGAGAAAAAAGATAAAAGAAGAGAATTTTTTTGATAATCAACCTCAACTAATATCAATACTTGCTCCTGAAGTGATACAAGAAAAAAGAGATTATATTTATATGGGTGATGACAAATATGCTAGAATATTTACTTTAATGGTGTATCCAAATTATATAGAAATTGGATGGTTAGATGATATTTTAAATACAATAGGAGATGTAGATATTTCAACACAAGTACAAGTTGCAGATGAAAGAAATGTGATTAAATATCTAACTCACAAAGTAACTAAATTACAGTCAGATTATCTTTTATTTGAAAGACAGGGGAATATTGAAGAATTACATAGGCTAGAAGAAAATATACAGTCATTTGAGGAAATGAGAAGAAATATACAAATCAATAATGACAAAATGTTTTTCATCAAAATTACATTAAGAGTAAATGCAGAGAGTTTAGAAGAACTAAATGAAAAAAGCAAAATGTTAAGAGATGAATTTGCCAATAGGTCATGTGAAATAAGACCATTATATTTTAAACAATTAGATGCATTAAAAGAAACCTTGCCATTAAATAATAACATTATAAATGATAATAACAGGAATATGACTACAAAAGGATTAGCAGCAATGTTCCCTATAGCAAGGACAAAGTCAAGTACACAAGAGGGAATTTATTTAGGAAGAGATTTATTTACAGGACTTCCAATGAATTTAGAAACATTTGGAGAAGGACTTGCTAATGCCAATATTGCAATTTTAGGAGTACCAGGAGCTGGAAAATCAGTAACAGTAAAAACAATAGTAGGAAGGTCAGCACTTATTAATCGTAGGTCATCTATTTTAGATATTGAAGGCGAATATGTTAAGCAAACTGAGAAATTAGGTGGAAGAATTATAAAAGTAAGACAAAGTGTACCAGTTGGAATTAACCTATTTGACATTGATATTGATGAAGATAATGGATTTATAGATATTGATAGTAAAGTAACAGAAATAAGGGCTATTATGTATGGAATTATCAACAAATATGAGAATAGAGCATTAAGACCAAGCGAAATAGCAGATATAGAACAAGCAGTAAGAGAAGTTTATAGAGAAAAGGAAATAACAAAAGATAAACACTCAATTTACGAAAAAGAAGGTGGAAAAATAGAAGGAAAAATCACATTTGGAAATATCAAAAAGAAAATGCCAACACTAACAGACTTTCATAGAGTAATGAAAAATAAAATAGAAAATAAGGAATTAGCAGCTACTTTGAGCAACTTTCTAACTGGAAATACATTAGGAATTTTTGACTGTCAAAGTACATTAAAAATAAACGATCAAATAATCTGTTTTGATATATCAGAGATTAAAGATGAAATAATGAGATATTATGTGTGTTTAGTTTTAACTACTTGGATAACCAATAAATATATGGCGACAAAAGAAAGGAACAAAAGATATGTAGTAGTTGATGAGGCTTGGAATCTATTTAAGAATAAAGAAACATCAGACTTTTTAGAAAATTTAGCAAGAAGAGCAAGAAAGAAAAGAGTAGCAATGATTTTAGCAACACAAAATTTGTCAGAAATGAGACAAAATAGACAAGCAGAAGCTATTGTAAATTGTTGTGATACTGTAATTTTATTAAAACAGTCTAGTCGGAAGTATTGATGAAATCATGAAATTCTTTAAATTACCGAGTGGAGCAAAAGAGATATTAACAAAAGCAAGAGCAGGTGAATGTCTTTTAGTTAGAGGTGGAGATGTAAGAGCAATAAAAATAGATATGACAAAATTTGAAAGTGAATTTATCACTACATAAGTAAGGCGGTGAAGTAATTGAAAATGAAAAAGTTTTTAATAAGTATTTTATTAATAATACTTGTTTTTTTTAGCTGTGCAAATGTAGTACAAGCTAATTTATTTACAGATGATGACAAAAAATCAGAGATAGAAGAAACAATTAATAAAGATGAACGGTGGACTTTTTGAAAAAATTATAGCCAAAATGATACGGTGGTCTAGCGGAAACAGTTTTTGATTTAACGACAAGTGAAACTTTTGGAGTTGGTTTTAAAAATTATGATGAATTAGTATTTGGAAATAATCAATCAGATATATCGCCATTTACACAAGAAAACTGGGATTTAATGATGACTTGGTATTGGAGAATAGCAGGAATTATTGGAGGACCAATTTTAATTGCCATTGTAATTTTAGCTTGGAAAATGATAGTGGCTGGAATCAGCCCAGACAAAAGAAACGAAGTAAAAGACAATATAATGAGACTTTTCTTTGGAGCAGCAAGTATAAGAATAGCACCAATTTTTGTGAAATTTATGCTAATGTTAAATAATTCAATTGTTAAATTATTAGTTGCTAATAGTCATGGTAGTTTAGATGACCTTTTAGGAAATTCATTACTAACAAATATCAATACAGGAAATGCAATAGCAACAGCAATAGTAATTGCAATGTTTGCTTATTTATTTGTGAAAATAAATATAAAGTTTATTATAAGACAATTTACATTGATAGTCTTTACCATATTTACACCAATCGTAACAGTATTTTGGATTATTAATAAAAGAACAATAGCAAGTAGTATTTGGTTTCGGACAAATTATTATAAATGCTTTTATGCAATTTGTTTATGCTTTTCTATTTTTGATTTATTTAAGTTTCTTGCCAAAAAGTTCAGGTTGGGCAGTAAGTTTATTATGGGCTATGATGATATTACCTTTAGCAGATGCACTTCAAAACACAATGCAAAATCTAGTAAGCAGAATGGCAGGAGTAAATAACGAAGAACTTGCCAATAGAGGAATTGGAATGGGTGCAGCTATGGGATATACAGTAAAATCTATTGCTTATCAATTTAAAGGAGAAAATACCAACAAAACAGAAGGAAAAGACTTTATTAGCAGAGTAGCCAATAGGGTTACAACTAAAACAGAAGCAAAACCAATAGCAGGAGTAAGTTATGAAGAACATTCAAAAAATATTATGGAAAATGCAAAACCAATCAATCAAACAAATATTAAAGATAATAAAACGGATAAAAAGCCAAGTGTAGAAATACCAGAAAAAGAGAATAAACAAGAAACAGCTAATCAAACACATGGATTCAAAAAAGCATTTAATGTAGGAAAAGAAGTTATGAACTTAGGAATGTATATGGCAGAGGGTAGAAATTTTAAAACAAATGAAAATAACATAAATAATAAAAGAATGTATAACAGACCTAATATCAATAATACAAGAAAACAAGATATAGAGGAAAGTACAAACAAAATTATAAGTTTAGAAGAACAGGACAATAACAATGATTAAGAAAAAGATAAAACGAAAAGTAATGGGATTTGTACTAATGCTAATAAAACCATTTATTGTTCCTATTATGATAGTTGTTTTGATTTTAGGTTTTGTATGTAGTATTACAGATATTTTATACATAGGATTTAATCACGAAGATAAAGTAGATATGAAAAAAGAACTTGCTTATTATGATACAGAGTATAAAAAAGATGAAATGAAAGGCTTTTTTCAAAGTGTATGGGAATTTGTAGAAAAAATCTTTGGTGGTGGAGAAATGTCAGAAGAAACAGATTGGCCTGTAGTTCGGACATTATACAATCAGTAGTGGATTTGGACCAAGAAAAGCACCAACACGGAGGAGCATCAACGAATCACTCTGGAATAGATATACCAGCACCTGAGGGAACAAAATTAGTTTGTATTATGGATGGCGAGGTTGTATCTTGTGGTTGGGGCGGAGCTGGTGGTTATACCATTACAATTAAAAGCATAGATGGAAAATATAAATTTTCATATTGTCATAGCTCACCAGAGTTTATCGTATCAGTAGGACAGCAAGTAAAAAAAGGTGAGATTATTGGAAAAGTAGGACCTAAAAATGTATATGGTGTAACTAATAATCCATACAAAGATGGAAGTGGAAATCCAACAAATGGAGCAACAACAGGCTGTCATTGTCATTTTACAGTAAGAAAAGATGGAGAATTAATTAATCCATTAGAAATCGTGAAAAAGGAGGAATTTATTTAATGATTGTAATTTATACAGGAATTGAAGAAATAGATAAAGAAATTCAAATGAATGTAAGAGATTCAATAATTGCACATTATAGCGATTATTTAATTGAGAATAATACTTTTGAAAATCAAACAGTAATTATATCTCCACAAGCAGTTGAAGGAGATTTACAAGAATTTTTATTTATATTAAAACAAATGAATATGAGAGTAATTTTATTGTTAAAAAATCAAAAACAAGAAGAAACAAAAATTGCTCTACAATTAGGAATTTATGACATTGTATATGGAAACTTTTATCCAAGTCAAATAAAAGAAGTAATTGGACATCCAAAGAGTTTTAAAGATATTGCTGACTTGTATAAAAAGACATTTGATATAAAATTAAAGAAAAGAAAGAGGATTAGAAATGACAAAACTAATTCTTTTTTTAGATTCTAGGAAAATTATCATAGTATGATAATTTTCTGTAGAAGATAATTATGGCAGATTTTAGATTTTGTAGCAGTTTGCACTGCGTACAAAATCTTAACTCTGGTTTTTTAGTAGAAAGTAAAGGTGATAAAAATGAAACAAACAAAAATTATAAAATATATTTTGATAATAGTTATAACAATAATTAGTTTATTTAGTGCAAAAATACTATTATCATTTATTCCAGAAAACGAAAATAATAGTGAAATAGAAGAAAGTCAAGTTATTCAAGATGGCGATATGGAAGAAATAGATCAAGATAGTTTGCTATATACAGAAGAAACAATTGGAAAATTAAAAATACCAAAATTAGAAATAGAAGCTGAAATAAAAGAAGGAATAGATTTAGAAACACTTGCCAATAGCATAGGACATTTTAAAAATAGTTCATTATGGGATGGGAATATAGCTTTAGCAAGTCATAACAGAGGTAGTTCTGTTGCTCATTATTTTGAGGGGATACATCTCTTAGATGTGGGAGATGAAATTATATATACAACAAATATGGGAGAGAGGAGGTATCAAGTATTTAGTCAAAAAGAAATAAGTAATACAGATTGGTCTGTTACTTTAAATACAGAAGAAAACATGATTACATTGATTACTTGTGTAACAGGACAGCCAGAAAAGCGTCTATGTGTTCAAGCTAAAGAGGTTTAATGCAATTTTAAAAAGATTTTTTTTGAAATATACTTTTAACATATAAACTTGCTAAAATTTAAAATATAAGGCAATAAGCCAATATTTTAAAGGAGGGATTTATATGTTTCAAAGAATTATTATAGTTTGTGTGGTAACGGTTTTATTTTCTGGAGGTGTCATAAAAAATATCATAACACAAAAAGAGCAAAAGCAAGATACTGTAGTAGAAACAGAAGAAATACTAGATGAAGGAAAAGATGTTAATGTTGAAGAAACAGCAGAAGTAATAGAAGATACTAGCACAGAAAGAACAAGTGAAATAAGCAATCAAGAACAGACTAACAATTCAGATATTATAGAAAATAAAAACAAAAAAACTACAGATACAGTAAAAAAAGGTAATGATACTAAAAAAGAAAATCCAAAACCAACCACTACAAACACAGGAAATCAAAAACAAGAGAACAAAGGAACAAGTAATCAAGTAAAACCAAATCAAGAAGTACAAAAGACAGAAACGAATAACAACAAAGAACCAGCAAAAGCAGAGAAAATAACAGAAGAATATATCTATAATGATACTGAGACAAAAAGATTAATAGCAGATATAGACACAATTGCAAAAAGGAATCCAGATCTATGGGGAAAAAATGGAGAAAAATTATACAAGATACAAAAAAGTCCAAGTTTAGTAGGAAAAAATTATATGTATCCATATAGTTTCTCACAAATAGAGGGAAAAGTTCTAAATGTATATTCAGTCACATTTTTAGTATATGCAGCAGATTATAAAAAAACAGGATTTCCAACACAAACTAGGTATTTTGTAGATATAACAAATTATTAAAAATAAAAAATCAATAAAAGCATTAGTCGAATATGGCTGTGCTTTTTATTGTGGAAGGAGAAATGTAAAATATGAAAACAAAAAAAGGACAAAAAATAATAAGTTCAATATTATTAATATTTATGATAGTAAGTCAATTTAGTGGCGTATTTGCAGCACAGATTGGAGAAATAAAAGACATAGTCTCTTTAGGAGAATGTGGAAACGATTTAAAATACACAAATTCAGAAGGTGTAACAATGGAAGTTTTAACTCACTATGTAGTCTATAATGAAAATGGAAGAAGCTACCCAGCCTATTGTCTTAATGTAAATCTACATGGAGTTGATGATAATGATAGTTATGGAGTTGAAGTTGGAGATATGAGCCAAATTGCAAATAATCAAGCAGTTTGGAGAGTATTACTAAATGGATTTCCATATAAATCAGCAAGAGAAATGGGATTAGATAATGATTATCAAGCCTTTGCAGTTACAAAACAAGCAGTATATTCTGTTTTAGATGGAAGAGATACTAATAGATATTTTGGAGCAACAGATGCAGGAAATAGAATGGCAAACAAAATAAGAGAACTTGCAAATATAGGAAGAAATGGAACACAAACATACACAGATCCAGTTATATCAGCAACAGCAAATTCACAAGCAGGAGTTGATAATAAAGACTCAAAATATGTATCTCAAACATTTACCGTTAATAGTTCAGTAAATATGAGAGATATACAAATTATTTTAAATGGAGCATCAGCACCAGAACAAACCAAAATTACAGATATAAATAATAATGAAAAAACTACATTTAATAGAGGAGAACAATTCAAAGTATTAGTTCCAAGAGTTAATATTAGAAACGATATAAATGTTCAATTTAGTATTACAGGACAATGTGAAACATATCCAATTCTATTTGGAAAAGCACCTAATGCAAATTTACAAAACTATGTATTAACAACTGATCCATTTATATTAAGCACAGCAAAAGGAAATATGCAATATAAACCATCAGCAGAATTAGAAATAGAAAAAGTAACAAGTGGTGATAGTAAAATTACAGGAGCAACAGCAGGTTCAGGATTAAAGGGAGCTGTATTTACAGTAACATCTAAAGATGGAAAATTTACAAAAGAAGTAACAACAGATGAATACGGAAAATTTTTACTTTCAGGGCTTGATTTAGGCGAATACATTATTTCAGAAAAATTAGCTCCAGATTATTTCTTAAAAGGAAAGAACACTAAATTTGAAGTAAATTTAGTATATGATGGAGATGACAAAAAAGTAGTAGTTGAAAATACTCCAGTTGATATTAAAGTAAATGTAGAAAAAGGTGCAGACAAAACAGAAGCACAAGGAAGAGAAATTGTTACTTATGAAATTGATAAAATAAAGAATTTATCTAATGTTAAGTTAAATGATTTCACACTAACAGATGATTTACCAAAAGGAGTTAGAATACAAAATCTAGAAACAGGTATTTATAACGAAGATTTAAAATATTCAGTTACATACAATACAAATAAAAAGACTAATGTAAAACTACAAGAAAATTTAAGTACAAAAGTAAATAATAAAATAGATTTTACTAAAATTAAATTAGCAGATGGTGAATATATAACATCTTATAGTTTGAATTTTGGAACAGTAAAAATAGGATTCTCAAACACTACAAAAATGAAAGTTGCAACAAAAGTAATTGAAGGATTAGCTGATAAATCAAAATTCATTAACAATGTAAAAGTTTCTGGAACATATTTAAAAGCTAAAACAGAAGACAAAGATGATGTTCCTGTAACAGTATATGAAAATATTTTGAAAATTAATAAAGTAAGCAAAGAATATAACCAATATTTAGACAAAGAAGCTGGAACACCAATTGATGATACAGTTTTTGAGATTTTAGATGAAAACCAAAAATATGTAGCAACAGTTAAAACAGCAAATGGTGGAAAAATTGAATATAAATATTTAGAAACAGGAAAACAATATTATTTAAAAGAAGTTTCTACAATTCCATACTATGTAATTAGTAAAGACTTAATACCATTCAAATTTGAGAAAAATGGACAAGTAGTAGAATTAACAGTAAAAAATGATAATGTAAATCTAGTAGTTGATGTTCAAAAAGAAGCTCCAACAGAAGCACAAAAAGGAGAAATAATAGACTACACATTTAATCATTTAGGAAATTTCTCAAATACAAAAGTATCTAATTTTGTATGGGGAGATAAACTACCTAGACAAGTAAGAGTTCAAGAATTACAAACAGGAATCTGGAACGAAGAATTAGAATATGAAATTAAATATATAACAAATAAAAATACAAACTGGAAAAATATTGGAGAAAAGTATTCAACAACAGAAAATCACAAAATAGACCTAACAAGTGAAAGTTTAGGATTAGAACAAGATGAATATGTAAAAGAATTTAAACTTGTATTTAGTACAGAAGTAAAAGAAGGATTTGAAGCTACAACAACACCAGTTGTTAAAGCAAAAGTAAATGAAGATGTGCAAAATAATAAAATATTTGTAAATAACACTTATGTAACAGCATCTTATCAAGAAACAAAATTAGAAACTAAAGATGATGCACATACAGTAGTTTATACTAAGACACCAGATATAGATAAAGAACTACCTAAAACAGGTATGGATAATTAAGAAGAAGGAGGAAATTGAATATGTTAAATATTACAGAAATTAGAATTAAAAAAATAAATAAGGGAGATTTACTAGGAGCAGCAAGTGTATGTATAGATGGTTGCTTTATAGTAAATGAAATTAAATTGTTAAGTGGAAAGAATGGAAGGTATATTAATATGCCTAATAGAAAACTAAAGAATAAGGATATTAGAAGAAATTTCTCATATCCTATTAATAATGAAACAAGAATCCAATTATTAGATGCTATTTCAGAAGCATATGATGATATGATAGAAGAATAAAAAAGGAGAATGAAAGGTGCTAAAATAGTGCTTTTCATTTTCTTTATATATTTTTAGTTAAAATATGTAGAAATTTACAATTTTTATGATATAATTTGCCTTAAGAATAGTGATTTGTAAAGGAGAAATTTGTATGATACCAATTAATAGAAGAATGGAAGAATTAAGGGCAATTGAAATATTAAAAGACTCAGAATATGCTGTATTGTCAACATCATCAAAAGATAATATTCCATATGGAGTAGCAATTAATTATTTTTATGTAGAGGAAGAAAATTGTTTATATTTTCATACAAAAAAGATAGGTACTAAAATAGATAATATTAAAAATAATCCTAATGTTTCTTTATTTATATTAGGAAATCAAAAGGTTATACCAGATAGATATATAACACACTATGAAAGTGTTATTGTAACTGGTAAAGCTAGCATTATATTAGATGAAGATGAAATACGAAAAAAAATTAATACTTTTGTGTGATAAATTTGCACCTAATGAAATAAAAAGAAGAAAAGAAGTAATAGAAAAGTATATAAAAGCTGTATGTATAGGTAAAATAAATATTGAAAATATAACTGGTAAGAAAAATGAAGATTATTGATATTTTATTATAAGATAAAAGCAAAATACAACTTATATGCAGTAGATAGTTAATTGATATTTATTTGATTTTTTTATATTTAGTAATAAAAAGTAATTAAAAAGAAGGAATAGTATATGAGATATCCAAAAGATTGTAGTGCTAGAATTATAAACACAGAAGCAAGGAAAATATTTCCTAATAACTTAAATTCTATATATTGGGAACATCATGAACAAACTGGTACAGATCATGGAACAGATATGATAATTGAATATATAGAAAATGAAGAATATCATAATAACAAAATAGAATGTCAAATAAAAGGTACTGCAAACATAGAAAATTATAAAAGGAAAAAATACATATCGTATCCTTTAGATATAAAAACCATAAATTATGGATTGAATTGTAGGAATGGCTTTGTGTTTATTTTAGTTGACATTAACACAAAGGAAGTTTACTATGTGGCTTTACAGGATTATTTTATAGCACATAAAGAGTTTTTTTATAATGTAATGAATAATAAAGAAACAGTTTCTATACAAATTGATGAAAAAGATAGTTTAACTAGGGAAAATGATTTTGAATTAAGACAGATTGCAAAATCAACATATAAAAGGGTAAAAGATGATGAAATACTGAAAATTTTATAAAGCGAATCTACTTATATAAATTATAATAATTAGAAAGATAGTAATTTGGTGAAAAGATGTGATATTGATGGAAAAAATTTTTCTAAAAGATAACGAGCTATTAATGAAGGAATGGAACTACGAACTGAATACAAATATAGAAGTTGATAATATAACTATAGGAAGTCATAAAAAAGTATGGTGGAAATGTTCTAAATGTGGACATGAATGGGAAACAGTAGTTAAAAGTCGTACAATAGGGAAAAAAACAGGATGTCCTAATTGTAAAATAAAAAAGTTATCAATAACAAATTCATTAGCTCTTCAAGGAGAGAATGACCTAGCTACTTTGTATCCTAAAGTAGCTAGTATGTGGAATTATAGTAAAAATTTAAATTTATTTCCATATATGTTTAGACCTAATAGCAATAGAATTGTATGGTGGAAATGTGAAAAAGGACATGAATGGGAAAAAGCAATAAGAAATATGAGTAAAAATCCACATTGTCCATATTGCTCAAATAAACTTATATTAGAAGGATACAATGATTTTGCTACTTTAAATCCCAGTTTAATAAAAGAATGGAATTATGAGAAAAATAAAAATATAGATCCTAAAAAAATTGGTAATAACTCTAAAATAAAAATATGGTGGCAATGTAGTAAAGGTCATAAATGGGAAGCGACAATTTGTGATAGGACTAAAAAACATACAACTTGTCCATATTGTAAAGGAAAAAAGGTTTTAAAAGGATATAATGATTTAAGTACTACAAATAAAGAATTAGCACAAGAATGGAATTATAATAAAAATGGGAACTTATTACCAGAAAATTTTTCAAGAGGCTCTGATAAAAAAGTATGGTGGAAATGTAATAATGGGCATGAGTGGGAGGCAACAATAAATTCTAGAGTGCAAGGTTCAGGATGCCCTTATTGTAGTAAGAGATTTGCTACACCAGGAATAAATGATATAGCAACTTTATATCCAGAACTGATAAAAGAATGGGATTATGAATTAAATGGAGAATATACTCCTAGTAATACTGCAACATCATCAGAAAGAAAAATACATTGGAAATGTTCAAAGTGTGGCTATAAATGGGTACAAATACCACACAATAGAACGAAAAGGAATTCAGGATGTCCTGTTTGTGCTAATAAAGTTATTATCTTTGGCTTAAATGATTTAAAAACATTAAGACCTGAATTAATGAAAGAATGGAATTATGAGAAAAACAATAATATAGATCCTAAAAAAGTTTCAGTTGGAACAAATACTAAAGTATGGTGGAAATGTGTAAGAGGTCATGAATGGCAAGCTAGTATATCAAATAGAGCTAAAAAGAATAATACTGGATGTCCAATATGTGATTCAGAAAGAAAAAGTTCAATTCCAGAAAAAACAATTACATTTTATTTATCAAAATATTTTAAAAATATAA
>CAQOYX010000007.1 GCA_948852375.1 uncultured Clostridia bacterium | reverse complement strand
TTATAAATCCTAGATATTTTATTAAATATAGTATTTGATATTTTATTAAATCTTTTTAGTATTTCATCACTAGGTATAACAATATGTGTATCTTTAAATAAATCCTTTTGTAAATGTTGCAATCCTGTACCTGCAAAATACTTATTATCTAACATATTTTCTATTGATTTTATAAACAAGTATAAATAATCTTCTAAATTATTTTTTCCACTAATTACCCATGTGTCTGTTGAGTATGAAGATTTACCAACATAGTATTGTACATATCCCTTTCCACCTGTACTTAAAAAGCAGTTCCTGCCTTCTGTTAGAAATTCATTCATCTCATATATTTCACTTCCACTTGTAAAAAAAGGATACTTTCCTAATTCATTTTTTGCTTGTCCAACTTTTATAGAAGATTTTTTTCTTTCTATTATAATTTTTCCTATTGTAGTAACTGTCCACCCTTTTGGTATTTCTTTTTTTAGTTTTTCATTATATACCATTTTTCCACCTGTTGACTTATACGGTTTTCCTTCTTCATTTTGAAACTCGTATTGTAAGAACCAATAATTATATATTGTTTTAACTATTGATTCTAATTCTTTAGATAATTTGTTATTTAGTATAATTTTATTTAAAATTATTGTACATAAATCTGCAATTTTTTCTTGATTTTCTAAAATTGGTATGACTAAATTTTCTAAATCACCTATATTAAAATTACTCACTATTGAACCTCTTTTAGAAACTTGTTCTATTTGTTTTTTTACATAATCAGATAATAAAACTGTCAATAAATATTCAGAGGAACAAATCTTTTTATTTACTCTTAATAATACTATTCTCTGACCTAAACAACATTTAAAATCGCTTGGAATAATAGCACAATTTCCTATAGGTGCTTCTCTTGAAAATACAATATCGCCCCCTCTAGGTATTTCCCTTTTAGTTCTCTTCATATAAGTATCTTCATCTACATAATAACCATCTGAAAAATCAATTCTTCCATCTATCAAATTGAAATTTCTTATAACAGGTATTCCTTTTTTTAGCCATTTCGGAGTTTCATGAGGACAATCAACAATTTTTTCACATACTTCTTGCAATGTTAAAAATCTAACCATTGTTTTTCTCCTTTAAGATATTATAATATTTTTTCCATTTTGCAGATGGCTTTTTACATATTTTTCTTTATTGATAAAAGCACAAATTCCATCTACATAACAGTTTTTACATAAATCAGGATTGTTAGCTCTACAACCATAAGTTTGATTTTCTGTATCTTGGATATTTAATTTTTCCTTAATTGAAAATCTCAACTCATTATTACTCATATTTCAATTCCTCCAATTGTTGTTTTATTTCATCTTCTAATTCCTTACCTTTTGAGAAATACTTTTCAAGATTATTTGAAAATTCTTTGATTTTACTATTAAATTCATCTTGTGTTAACTCAACATATTCTATTTTAATTTCAAAATATTGCCCTGCTGAAAATGAACAATGCTTTTCTCTTAATTGGGCATATGTTACTTCTACACTAAAATCATCTATAACTTTTTGTTTTGTAAAAGTTTCTACTATTTTTTCTATTTCATCTTCTCTTAAAACTGTTCTTTGATTTTTTCCATCTTTTACTTTATCTCCTAATTTAGATGCATCTAATAATAATACTTTTCCACCTTTGTTTGCTTTATCAATAAATAATACACTAACATTCGTCCCTGTAGTAGCAAATATATTTGATGGCATTGATACAACACCTTTTATCATTTCTTCTTCTACTAGCTTTTCTCTAATTGCTTTTTCTATTCCTGATTGTGCTGTTAAAAATCCTGTTGGAACAACTATTGCAGCTTTACCTTTTTTACTTAAAGAATATATTATATGTTGAATAAACATTAAGTATATGGCCATTTTATCCTTATCTTTATTAGGTACTTTAGGTACTCCTGCAAAAAATCTTTCTCTCAATTTGTCATCGGCTAGTTCATTTCTATATTCACTAAAATCTGTTTTAAAAGGTGGATTGCTAACTATATAATCAAATTCTGCAAGTCTTGTCTTATTCTCATTATAATGTGATGGCTCTGTTAAAGTATTACCATGTACTACATTTCCTAAAGAATGTACCAAATTATTTAATATAAGATTTAGTCTTAAAAATTCATTTGATTTTTGAGAAATATCTTGTGTATATATACTACAATTTTCTTCTCCTATTTGATGTGCTAAAGCAAGTACAAGAGTTCCTGAACCTGCTGATGGATCATATACTGTCACATTTTCTACTTTTTCATCATCTTTTACTAATATTCTTGCTATAATTCTTGCAATTGAATTTGGTGTATAATATTCTGCATATTTACCAAAATCTTTGTTATAGTCTTTTATTAAATATTCAAATACAATTGCAAATGCATCATATTTTTGCTTAAATAAATTTTCAAAACTAAATTCAACTAACTTGTCTATTATTGCTCTAGCAAAATTATTCTTTTTACTTGTTTGTGTAATATGCTGTGAAATTCCACTAAATAGTCTTATTTTTTCTTTTCCACCTGTTTTAACTGAAAATATATCTATATTAAAGTTTGCTATATTTATTAAAGTATCATCAAATAATTTGTAAAAATCTTCATCATTTTTATGCGAAAACAAATAAGAAATTAGATGTTCTATTTTTAATTTAGCTGTATCTGGTTCTAATCTTAAAAGTAAAAATTCATAGTCGTCTTTCATCTTTTCTAATGCTTTTTCAACATCTTTTGGTTTATCTAGCTTAGCTAAATTTTCATCTACTTTTTTTATTTCATATAAAAATTTATCGTTTAAAAACTTATATAAGAAAACTTCTGTAATTATTTTATATTCACTTGGACTGTTCCCAATACCATTATTTTCAGAAATTGATTTTAATTCATCAATTAGTTCCTTGGTTTTGTTTATTATTTCTCTTTCTTCATTGTTCATTATCCCACTAATTTCCTTTCCTCTATATATTCTTCTAGTACATTATTGGTTACAAATTGTATTTGGTCTATGGTCAATTTTACATTATATTCTAGTGATGTTTTGGCAATAATTGGGGTAATACTTCCATAGAAAAAGGCTTCATTATCCATCAATTTATAATTTTTAATTAATATTTCATCTACTTTATGTTTTATTTTAAGTAGCATTTGGTTTAAAACAATGTCATTTATGTTATCTATATTGGCTTCTTTAATCCTTTTATGAATTCTCATAAATTTTATATCATTTTCATATTTTAGGATTAACATCTCATCTTTACTGTTTCTTTGTTTTATTCTTTCTTTTATTTTTTTTAATTCTAATATGCTATTTTGCATTTCTTCAGATGTTAATTCTTCAATGTTTTTTTTACTAAATATTCTTTTTAGCTCTTCATATAATGATATAAATTCTGGGGCTTTTTTATCAAAATTTCTTTCAAGTTCGACTCTTGTTCTTTCAAGATTTTCTCTAAATTTATCTGCAATAACTAATTCTGATTCCGATATTTTTCTAAAATTGAAATCAATTTTATCTAAGGCCATATTTAATAAACCTGTTATATTTTCACTATTATTGATATTTTCTGTTAAATTCAAAATGTTAATTCTGTTACTTACTTCACTTAATAATGTTGAAACTTTACTTATATCAATTTTATTTGTTAAGTCTTCATATCCATATATCTTAATTAAATTGTATAATATTTTGTAATTCTCTAAACATTTTCTAATATCATATAATTCTTGCTTTGGCAATTCATTTATTTGCTTTGTAAAATTCTCTAGATTTTCAGTATCAAACATGAATAATTTATTTTTTAATTCTGTTATATCTTTTTGTATTTCTTCCTTATCTTTGAAAATGTTTGCATAGTTGGCAAATTCATCTCCTAATTCACTTTGTAATTCTTCAAAGTATGCTTTATTTGTTTTATCAAACTCTGCTCTAATATCTGCAAAGTCAACAACATATCCATATCTATAATCTTTATATGGTCTATTTACTCTAGTTAGTGTTTGTAGTAAATTATGAGCTTTTATGATTCTTCCTAAATATATCTTTTTTAGTCTAGGTGCATCAAATCCGGTTAAAAGCATATTATAAACTACCAATATATCTATTTTTCCTTTTTTAAAATCATCTTGTTGTGTTCTTCTTTTTTCTTTATCATCTTCATCATGAAGAATTAATGCTGATGTTATTCCATCATAATTATTCAGTTGTTTAAAAACTGCTCTTGCTTGTTTTGACGAATCACAAACTATCATTGCTCCAATAGAATTTTCATTTAATCTAATTTTAGTTTTATTAAAATCATTTGCAATATATTTTACTAATTCTGATACATATTTAGGATGAGAGTAAATATCTTCTTTTTTAGCCATTCCTTTTATCGCTTCTACTTCTTTTAATGCTTCATCTAAATACGATCTATATGATGTCTCGATTCCTTCTCTAATTAGTTTTAAAGTATATCCATCTGCTATTGAGCGGTTATAATAGTATTTGTGTATATAATCTCCAAATACATCTTTCGAACTATATCCATTACCTATTAAAGGTGTACCTGTTAATGCTATCATAATTGCATTTCTATCTGATGCCATCAAATTTGCAAGAAATGAACCTTTAGGATTGTAACTTCTATGAGCTTCATCCATAAAGTAAATTCTTTGAACATCAACATTATAATCAGAAGGTTTAACAATAGATTCCTCTGAAAATTTTTGTATATTTATAACTGTTATTGTTAATTCACCTGTTGTTCCAACTTCTCCAATTGTTTGTATATTTTTAATAAATTCTTCTTTTGAATTTACTTTTTCCACTTTTAGTCCTCTTGCTGTGAATTCTTTTGAAGCCTGATCTAATAAATCTAATCTATCAACAATAAAATAAAATTTAGCAATTTTACCTTGCTTTGCAAAATAATCAGTTAAATATTTTACATTAAAGTATGTTAATGCTGTTTTTCCACTTCCTTGTGTATGCCAGATAATTCCTTTATTTATACCTTGTTTTAGTTTGTTTTCTATAGCAAGAGTAGCAAATAATTGAGGATATCTCATTATTTGTTTTTGGATTTGTATAATTCCGTTTTTATCTAATTTCTCTACATATGCAATTCCATATTTTAATATTTTTAAAAATCTTTCTTTTATGAATAATGATGTTATTATTCTATTAGTTGGAGTATTTATATCTAAATTAGTATTATATTCTGCTGTTCCTTTAAGTGTAACATAGTTTGTATCAATTAAAATCTTTTCTTCTTCAGTTTGGTTAATCGGTTTAATATAATTTATTATACCTACATCTTCTTCTCGAAAGCAATTAAATAATACATTACTATAGCTACTTGTACCATAAAAAGCACCTTGTATTGGAACAATAGATTCTTCATCATATTCATCATTGTTAGAAAATACAAGTAATTGTGTAATATTTACAAACTTTTTAAATTTAGGATTACTAAATCTCGCATTTATTCTATTTCTTTCTGCAAGTATTCCTTCTCTATTATTAGGCTTTTTAACCTCAATAAAAGATAATGGAATTCCATTTATTAGCGGGATAATATCTGGTCTAAATTCATCTTCGCCATTTCTATATGTAAGTTCTGTAACTACATTAAAAGTATTATTTTCTACATCTTCGAAGTCAATAAATTTTATTCCATTAAATCCATTTATAAGAGTTTTGTAAAATGATTTTCCTAAATCGTCATTTGCCAATTGTATCTCTAATTCTGCTATTATTTTATCTGTCTGTTTTATAGAAAAATTTTTTTTGTTTATTTTATTTATGCTCTCACAAAATACATTTCTAAAAATATTAGTATTTTCATGTATATATTGTTTTGTTTCCTTTAAAGATAAGTATTTGTATCCTAATCTTATTAAATGAACAAGTGCTGGAATTTTTACCCTTGTATTTTCAGTGTATTCCATTATATTTCCCCCAACATATAATTATTCGATATTATTTTATCATAAAAAACATTTTTAAACAATAAAAAAGTTAGCAATCTATGGGAATTTCATGAAATATTACAAAATTCTAATTCTAGATTTTCTGAATTAAATTTTTATTATATGGTATATATATTGGGTTCTCCTTTCTTAATAAAGTATAAAAAATAGCCTTTTTTCTTTATTAAAATTGGGAATAGCATAATGCCTCCCTAGTTACATCTTTACAACTAACCTATCAAACTTAGATTTAATATAATTTTCTAATTTTCCGCATAAACTCCTCTGCCTTTATTTCCTTTTTTGCCACCATGTCAAGTCCCTTTTCCCAGCTTGCTGTTAGTTTTGGATTTAGTAAGTCTTTCATAGATGTGTTTACTACATCATATATAACTTCTCCAAATTCTGTTGGTGTTATTATTTGAGTTTTTGTATTAATTTCTATATATTTTATTTTTTCTAGTTTTTTCATTATTTCTGCTCTTGTTGCACTTGTACCTATTCCTGCTCCTTTTATTTGTTCTCTTAATTCTTCATCTTCTATTAGTTTTCCCGCATTCTCCATTGCAAGTATTATTGAACCTGAATTGTATCTTGTAGGAGGGCTTGTTTGGGCATCGTTTATTTCAAAATTTACTACATCTATACTTTGTTCTTTTTTTAATGTATTTAATATATCTATATTGTTTTGTGTTTCTTGCCCTACGATTTCTATATTATTTTTATTTTCTTGGTTTGGCACAGATCCAGTTCCTACATTTTTTTCTTCTTTATTTATTTTTTCTATATCTTTTTGTTTTAGCACTTCAAGATACCCTTGTTTTGTACAGACTTTTCCACTTGCAGTAAAAATTTCATTTTCAATGTTTATAGTTACAGATATTTTATTAAATTCTGCTGGTGGGTAAAATATTGCTAAAAAACGCTTTACTATTACTTTATATATTTGTTTTTGCAAGTCTGGTAATGCATCATAATTTTCATACCCTTGCCCTGTTGGGGTAATTGCATAATGGTCTGTTATTTTACTGTCATTTACATATTTTGTTTTTAATAAGTTTGTAGAATATTTTTCATCTACCATTTTCTTTATAATTCCGTCCGTATTTCTTCGTCTTTAAATCCTTTTGCTATTCCATTTAAGTTTTTTGAGATTTCTTTTGCAACTGCTGTTGACAATACCCTTGCATCTGTTCTTGGGTATGTTACTAATTTTTTTTCATATAGATTTTGTATTATTTCTAGTGTTTGGTCTGGCTTAATTTTAAAACGTTTTGTACACTCATTTTGAATTTCTGCAAGGTTAAATAATAATGGAGCATTTTCTTTTTGTTTAGATTTTTTTACCTGTGTTACTTTTGCTTCTTTTCCTGCTAGATAATTAATAAATTCTTTTGCGTCTTCTTCTTTTTTAAAGCCTGTTTCATTGTATAATTTATTTGAATTATATAATTTTGAAGTTTCTCCTACCTTCCATTCTGCTTTAAATGAACTTTCATTATTACCAAATTCTCCTACTATTTTATAGTATTTTGTTTTTACAAAATTTCTTATTTCTCTTTCTCTTTCAACTATCATTCCTAATACACATGTCATAACTCTTCCAACTGATATAGATGCTCTTTCTTGGTTTGTTTGTTTTGCAACTCTTCTTCCATATATTATAGATAATAACCTAGAAAAATTTATTCCAATTAAGTAATCTTCTTTTGCACGTAAATATGCAGAAGCTGATAAACTATCATATTCTGATAAATCACGTGCTTCTTTTATTCCTCTTAATATTTCCTCTTCTGTTTGAGAATCTATCCAAACTCTTTTCATTTTTGCATTTGGGTTTGGCTTTGCCATCATAAATACTAGCCTTTGTATGTATTCTCCTTCACGTCCGGAGTCTCCTGCATTATATATTTGGGTAATGTCTTCTCTTTGTAATAAACCTTGTACTATATTAAATTGGTTTTGAACAGCTGGTATAATTTCATATTTCCAATCATTTGGAATAAATGGCAATGTGTCTAATCTCCATAATTTTAACTTTTCATCATATTTTTCTGGATAACTCATAGTAACTAGATGCCCTACACACCAAGTAATAATCCATTCTTCTGATTCTAAATATCCATTTTTCCTAGTTGTATTTACTTTTAAAGCTTTTGCAAATTCCATTGCTACTGATGGTTTTTCTGTTATTAGTAATTTTTTTGACATATTTAACTTCCTTTTTATATCTTTATTTAAGAAATTTCGTAGATTACAGTTCAAATATCTAAAAAATAATGATTATTCATAAATTAGTCTTTAGCCCCTCAGTCAAGTTTTGCTTGACATCTCCCTTAAATAAAGGAGCCTTTTATTCATGTAGAATGCTATATTACACCTGATCTGTAACTTTTGTAAAAGTTACAGGCAATTAAAATCACCTCTACACTCTTTTATTTTCAAGTCTTTCCATAATATATTTATTAGCTATTTCCATAATTTTTTGCATTTGTTCTTTTGTATCATCGCATGTACAAATTGGTTTCATTGTTCTTTCTATATAACCATTCTCTTTTATAATTTTTAGTCCTGTTGTAAAATTATAGTCAAAAATAAAAGCTATTATATTAATATAACTATCTATTCCTTTACTAAACTCATTTCTATTTGCTTGTTCATAATTTTCGAATTTTTCCATAACTTTAGGACTTACGGTTTGCTTTGCAATTTCTTTATAATTATATAACACATTTGTTTTTTTCTCAATATCATCTACAAAAACTGCAAATATATCAGTTTTATCTGCATCACGTACAATACATGCTTGTAATAATTCTTCTTTATTTAGTTCCTTTTCTATTTTAAATTTATTATGATTTTTTATTGCTTTATAAATTATATCATCATATTTTGCATCTTTTACAAATTCTCTAATCATAGCATTTTCAAATAAAATTTTTAAACCCAATTCTGCATGATCTACACTATCCTTATCACTAAATGTATCATACATTTTTAATTGCTCAAATCTTCCAATATCATGTAATAAACTAATTAATTCAGCAAGTAATGTTTCTTCACTACTTAATCTTAAATCCTCTGCAATCTTTTTTGCAACTTCTACTGTTCTGTATGTATGCTTTACCTTTAGTAAAATTTTAGGGTTATTTATATCATATGATTTAACGTATTTGCTAAATACTTCACTCGCTTTTTTTATATCTATCATAAAAAACTTCATTCCTTTCTTACTTTGTTCTAAATCTACATATGGTAATGAAAGATTTTTGATTTCTTTTAAACTTTCTTTACTCCCTTACTCTAAAGGCACAGTAATAAAAGAAATTTATATTTATTCTATAATTAAACCTCTTTAATTATTTTCTAAACATAATTTTACTTCTTTTTCAATTGCCATTTCTACAAACTTGTTTAGAGATATGTCTTTATCTTAGATAAAAGACTTGCTTCTTTATGAAGTGCTGGTACAATTCTTATATTAAAGCTTCCACTATATTGCTTTTGTGGTTCTCTTCCATCTGCTTTACACCATTAAATATAATCATCAATTGTTAATTGTATAATAGTGTTCTTGCTTCATCATATGTAAAATCTTTCGGTTTTGATATTAGTCTTTTTAACTCATGTATTATACTCCTTTATTTGCATTTCTACAACTAAAAAATAGTTTCAAATTAAAATTTTCTATTTTATGTAATCATTCTTTCTTTTTGTTAGTTTTTAAATATCTTTTCATTATTTTTTGGAAAATTATTAAGAAATAATTTTTTTATTTTTGTCACACTAAAGCTTGCTTGTGAAATATCTTTTATTAAAACACATATTTGTGCAAATTGCAAGACTTTTTTTTGCTTTAATGCTTTTCTTTTTGCTATTTTTATTATATAATATCGACAATATTAATTTTTGAGAAAGGGATTGATTTTTATGTCATACAATTTTAAAGAAGTAGAAGAAAAATGGCAGAAGTATTGGGATGAACATAAAACGTTCAAAACAGATATATGGGATTTTTCAAAACCTAAGTTTTATGCTCTTGATATGTTCCCTTATCCATCAGGGCAGGGCTTACATGTTGGACATCCAGAAGGATACACTGCAACAGATATTATTTCAAGAATGAAGAGAATGCAGGGTTTTAATGTTTTACATCCTATGGGTTGGGATGCTTTTCGGACTTCCTGCTGAACAATATGCAATAAAAACTGGTAAACATCCATCTCGGATTTACTACTGCTAACATAGAAACTTTTAAAAGACAGCTAAAAATGCTTGGCTTTTCTTTTGACTGGGATAGAGAAGTTTCTACTGCTGACCCAAATTATTATAAATGGACTCAATGGATTTTTAAGAAACTATATGAAGATGGGCTTGCAAAACTAATAGAAATGCCTGTTAATTGGTGTGAAGAATTAGGTACAGTTCTTGCAAATGATGAAGTTATTAATGGCAAAAGCGAACGTGGTGGCTACCCTGTTATTCGTAAAAATATGAAACAATGGGTATTAGATATTCCAGAATATGCTGAAAGCTTACTTGCTGGTTTAGATGAACTTGATTGGCCTGAATCTACAAAAGAAATTCAAAGAAATTGGATTGGAAAAAGTATTGGAGCAGAAGTAAATTTTACTGTAAAAGGAAGTGAAAATTTTACTTTTACAGTATTTACAACAAGACCTGATACATTATTTGGTGCTACATATTGTGTACTTTCTCCTGAACATGAATTAGTCTGCAAAATTACAACATCTGAACAAAAAGAAAAAATAGAAGAATATGTTAAACTTGCCTCTTCTAAATCAGAACTTGAAAGAACAGAATTAAATAAAGAAAAAACGGGTGTGTTTACTGGAAGTTTTGCAATAAACCCTGTAAACAATAAAGAAATTCCTATTTGGATTTCTGATTATGTTCTTAGCACTTATGGAACAGGTGCTATAATGGCTGTTCCTGCACATGACCAAAGAGATTATGAATTTGCTACAAAATTTGGTATAAATATTATCCCAGTACTTGAGGGTGGCGATATTACAAAAGAAGCATTTATAGAAGATGGCATACATATTAATTCTGATTTTTTAAATGGTCTAAATAAAGAAGATGCTATTTCAAAAATTACCTCATGGCTTGAAGAAAAACATATTGGTACAAAAAAGGTAAATTATAAACTACGTGAATGGATTTTTGCAAGACAACGTTATTGGGGAGAGCCTATTCCAATTATCCATTTTGAAGATGACATGAAAGTATTAGAAACAAATGAACTTCCTTTAGTATTACCAGAACTTGAAGATTATAGCCCTTCAAAAACAGGTCAATCTCCTCTTGATAAAGCAAGTGATTGGGTAAACGTTAATGTAAATGGAAAAATTGGAAAAAGAGAGACTTCTACTATGCCTGGTTCTGCTGGTTCTAGTTGGTACTTCTTACGTTATATAGACCCTCAAAATGATAATGAATTTGCATCTCTTGAATTAATAAAACATTGGTTGCCAGTGGATTTATATATGGGTGGACCAGAACACGCAGTAGGTCATTTATTGTATTCTCGTTTTTGGAACCAATATTTATATAATAAAGGACTTGTTAGCCATTCAGAACCATTTAAAAAACTTCGCCATCAAGGTATGATTTTAGGTTCTAATGGAGAAAAGATGAGTAAGTCTAAAGGAAATGTTGTTAATCCTGATGATATGGTTAAAAATTATGGTGCAGATAGTTTAAGATTATATGAAATGTTTATGGGACCAATTGATGCTGCAAAACCATGGGATCCAAATGGAATTGAAGGCTCTAAAAAATTCATTGACCGTGTTTATAGGTTGTTTGCAGAGTCTGACAAAATACAAGAAAAAGAAAATAAAAACTTAGATAAAGTTTATAATTATACTGTAAAAAAGGTTACAAAAGATTATGAAAATATGGACTTTAATACTGCTATTAGCCAAATGATGATTTTTGTTAATGAATGTTATAAACAAGACTATGTTCCAAAAGAATATGCTAAGGGTTTCCTACAATTACTAAATCCAGTAGCACCTCATATTACAGAGGAGTTGTGGCAATTACTTGGAAGTACTGAATCTATTGCTTATTCTACATGGCCAAGTTATGATGAGGAAAAAGTAAAAGAAGATACATTTAATCTTCCAATTCAAGTAAATGGAAAACTAAGAGCAAGTATTGATATTTCTATGAATTTACCTAAAGAGGAAGTAGAAAAAATCGCAAAAGAACAAGTACGTTCTTACATTGATGGTAAAGAAATTGTAAAAGAAATCTACGTAAAAAATAAAATTTATAATATTGTTGTAAAATAAACTTTTTTCATATAAATAAGCTGTACTAAATTAGGTCGAAAACTTTGTGTTTTCGACCTTTGTTCATTTTACGCTACTTTTGTAAACCATATATTCTATGTAATCAGAAAACTTTTGTCTTTTTCTATCTTTTTATATATTTGTTAAAATTCATAAAATTACTTGGATACGCCATCTTTTTAAAAAATACTCTGTTTTCAATCCTGACTCAAAACTTATACTACAAACTTTACAACCTAGTAGTAGGTATTGTGTTAGTTATACATTTTACATTGTAATCTAAACGTAATGAAACTTTAATACATTAGAAACACATTTTGGTTTTTTTTGTTGTATAATGTTAATGTTAATTTACTAAGGAGAAAGTATTTGGATATGAGTATAGAAACAGAATTAAAAAAAGAGGGAATTGAAGTAATTAAACCATTAGATACTCTAAGTGTTATTACTATTGCAAAAAACGTTGCAACTAAACTTGCAATAGCATTCCCTGAACAAAATTTAAATTGTAATGATTTATTTATTAAGCTTTCTAAGCTTAATATGTATGTTGCAAAAATGCCACATACTATGGCACAAGCTAAATATTATTATAAAAATTCTTCAATTTATTTTAGTGATAATATAGATTTTGCAAATATTGATTCTTATGCAACACACGAATGTATTCATTATTTGCAAGAATTACGTGATACTAAAAATAATCTTATTCATTTAGGATTATGTGATTTTACAAATCCAAAGTTTCCTGGAATGGCATTAAATGAAGCTGCTGTTCAACTTATGAGTTCAAAAGCATTAAATGAGAAAATGGATACTGTTAAATATTATGATATTACTCTTCCTACAAATAGTCCATATTATTATGCTTTAGAATGTAATTTACTTAGCCAAATGGCTTATATTACAGGAGATTATGCTTTATTTAATAGTACTTTATATAGTAATGATAGCTTTAAAAGAAAATTTATTTCTTTGACTTCTGAAAAAACTTTTTATAAAGTACAATGTAATTTAGATAAACTTATGGAATTAGAAGATACTTTAAGTGATGAAGCTACGAGACTTGGAAATAGTGATATACCTATTAAAACTATTAATAAAATAGAAGCAGAAATTGCTACTTTACGTGTTAAAATTAATCAATTATTTATTAAAACGCAAAATTTAATCTTGACTAGCTATTTTGATAATAATTTTAAATCTATTGTAAATTTAGAACAAGTTGATAACTATAGAAGAAAATTATATAATTATAAAAATTTAGTAGGTTCAACTTCTGATTATACATTTTTTAATGAATATTATATTAAGAAAATGGCTGATTTAGAGAAAAAATGCCATGCTTTTGAAAATAGTGATGAAACTTCTTTAACTGTAGTAAAGCATAATATCTTTTTTGTTCTTATTAATAAATTAAAAAAATTATTTTCTCATAGTGAAAATTATGAGAATGTCATAGAATAGAAAAATTAACGAGTTGTATAAAATACAACTCGTTAATTTTTACTACATATATACATAACATTCTAAATTTTTTCTACCAAATTGTATTGCTTGTGAATGTGTACTCATATAAACATCTAATTTGCTATTTGAAATTGAGCCACCTCTATCTTGTACTACAAACCAACCTCCATTTGGTTTGTCTTTAAAATATGGTATATATATTATTGTTCCTATTGGATATCCTTTTCCAGCTGCAAGTGTATACCATGATGATGCTTGAGCTCCTGATGATGTTGTTCCTGTTGTTTTTCCACAACATTTATAACATGAGCAATATGCTGATATATTAAATGTTTTTACTACCATTTCCTTATCTTCTACTTGTTTTGCTATACTACTATTTGAAGTTTCAGCTGGATTTTGTATATGTTTTCTTTCTTTACTTGATCTTGATGTTGTTAATTTTGGGTTTACTTGAACTACTTTATTTACTGGTTCTTTTATTATTTTTTCTGATAATAATGTTCTTTCTATTTCAACATTATTTTTAAATTTTATTTTATAAGTAATTTCTTTTAATCCGTTCTTACCTTCAGTAATTACTTTGTTTTGTACACTTTCTTCTACAGCAGTATCTTCTTTTGTAATTGTTTCATATGGTATTTCTACTTGTTCAGTAATAATCTTTTCTATTACTGGTGAATACTGCCCTAATAATTGTTCTCCGTGATACTTCACTATTTTCCCCTGCAAGTTTTACTATAGTATTTCCGTTTTCTAATGCTTTTGTAATTGTTATAACTTTACTTTCTGTTATGTCTGCTTCTTGATTTGGAACTACTATTTCTTCTGGTAAAACTATTATATGGTTTTCTTGTAGAACTTCTCCTACTTTAGTTTTTGTTGTTAATACATTCATTTCATAATTATTTGAAAGTATGATTTTTACATTATTTAATTGGATATTGGTTGCTATTGTACTTACGCCTAATATAAGCATAAACAATATTGTTATGCATGCTATCTTTTTTATAGATAGTGATGCTTTTTCATTTTTCATCATTCTTAATTAATATCCTCCTTTAAATGATATCGCTATTATATATGATTAATTTTAATTTGTCAAATTTTAGTTCAAAAATTTTTATACTATTCTATATTTATATTATATTCAGCTTGTACTCTAAATATGACAAAATTATTATAGTATTCCACTATAATAATTTTGCCATACCTTTTTTAGTTTTCTACATTATAACCTCTATTTCATTTATTTTCCCATTATCAATCAATTTTACACTTTTTTTATCTATTTCTTCCCCATTTACAATAAACCTCTCTACCCCAATGTTTTTTCCATTTGGATTTTTTACTTTTATATTATATATGCTAGTTTTGTATTCATACCTTATGCTATATTCTTTCCATTCTTTTGGTATTGATGGTTCTATTTTTAATATTTCATTTTCTATTTTCAGTCCTAGTATATATTCAATTCCTGCTTTATACATCCAACTTGATGAACCTGTGTACCATGTCCATCCTCCTCGTCCTGCTAAATTTCCTACTCCATATACATCTGCTGCTATAACATATGGTTCTACTTTATATCTGTTTACTTCTTCTTTTGTTCTTGTGTGTTCTATTGGGTTTATTAGTTTAAAGTATTCTACTGCTTTGTCCCCAAATCCTAGTATTCCCCAAGCAATTATTGCCCATATTGCTGCATGTGTATATTGTCCTCCGGTTTTCTCTTACTCCTGGCAAGTATGCTTTTATATATCCTGGTTCTAGTTTGCTTTTCTCAAATGCAGGGTCTAATAATTTTATTAATCCATTTTCTTTATCTACTAAATAATTTTCTAAATTGTCCATTGCTATATATTTTTTGTCATTATCTCCAGCATTAGATATTATACTCCAACTTTGTGCAATACTATCTATTTTACATTCTTCATTTTCTATGCTTCCTAATATATTACCATCATCTGTATATGCTCTTCTATACCATCTTCCATCCCAACCAGCTGTATTTAAAGCTTGTTTTAAATTTTTAGAAATTTCTTTATATTTTTTTGCTTTTTCTAAATCTCCCTTTTGTTCACAGATTGGTATAAACCTATTTAGTACTTCATATAGGAAAAACCCTAGCCATATACTTTCTCCTTTTCCTTTGTTTCCTACTGTACTAAATCCATCATTCCAGTCTCCTGAACCTATTTTTGGTATTCCATGTATGCCTAAATTTATTCCTTTATCTATTGCTCTTATACAATGCTCATATATTGTTTCTTCATAATCTCCTATTATGTGTAAATCATAGTTTTCATCTTGATTTTCTTTTAATATTTCTCCTGTTATATATGGTGCTTTTTCCTCTAGTATTTGTGTATCTTCTGTAAATTTTACGTATTCTACTGTTACATATGGAAGCCATAATAAATCATCTGAAAATCTGGTTCTTATTCCTCTTAGAGTTTCTTCATGCCACCAGTGTTCTACGTCTCCTTCTATGAATTGATGCTTTGCATGTTTTAATATTTGTTCTTTCATGAATTCTGGATTAATATATTTCATTCCCATTGTGTCTTGCAACTGGTCTCTAAATCCATATGCACCACCTGATTGGTAAAATCCGCTTCTTGCCCATAATCTACAACATATGGTCTGGTAAGTAAGCCATCCATTTAACATTATATTCATTGATTCTAGTGGTGTTTTTATTGTCGTTGTTCTTAAAAGATCATTCCAATATCTTTTTGTTTGTTCTAATTCTTTTTTTGCATTTTCTACTATTGTATATTTATATGCTAATTCTTTTACATTTTCTTGTGCTCCTCCTAATACAAATACCAATTCTTTATCCTCAAATGCTTTTAGCTCTACATTTATTTCTACTGCAATACATGATGAACTTCCGAAGAGAGTTTTCATTTCCTAAACTATCTTTTTCTAATCTTTCTGGTTTTCCTAAAGTTCCATTTCCAATAAAACTTTTTCTATTTCCTGTGTATGATTTTATTTTTTCACTACTTGATATATAACAGTTTTGGTCTTTTACATCACTGGTATATAAGTTTTTAGCATAGATTATATTTGAGTTTTGGTCATAGTTTATATCTATATATCCATTTGTTTTTATTTCATCTTCTCCGAGTACTGGATTTATATAATATACAAGTTTTAAATCCTTTTTTTCATTATTTGTGTTTTTTAGTCTTAATAAATTTACTTTTATATTGTCATTTATAGGAATATAAGTTTCTTGTTCTTGCAATAACCCCATTCTCATATTTGCAAATTTAGAATATCCGAATCCATAGGTAATATAATATTCTTCATCATCATTGTTTATGTTTGGACACAAACTCCATGTTTTTCCATATTCTTTATCTTGAAGATATATTATTTCTCCGTGGTGTATCAAGTATTGTTTCATTAGACCATTTTGTTATTCTACTTAATCTGCTGTTTTTATACCATGTGTATCCTGAATTATTATTTGTTACTACTGTTCCAAATTCTTTATTTGCAAGTACATGGCTCCACGGTACTTGCGGTTTTATATCTTTTGTTACTTTTATTATATATTCTTTTCCGTTTTCTGAAAAGCCACCATATTCATTGTAATATTTTAGGTTTTCCATATTTATTAAGTTTGTCCTTTTTTCATATTCTGGCACTTTTTTATATTGTTTTATTTTTCTTTCTTGTTTTGGTATTGTTTCTAAATATTCTTCTTCTAGTTCTTTAATAAATGTTTTCATATTGCCTGAGTGTGCATCTATTATTAGGTTTGCTCTAAATTCAAATAAATCTACATCTTCTATTTCATTTGCATTTAATATAAATATTCCTCCTTTTTGGTTTAACATATACATTAAATGCCTATTTAATATTTCTATTTCCACTCCCTCTTTTACATATCTTTCATATACATTTTCCTCTTCATTTAATATTATTAAATCAATTTCTATATTTTTTACTTTAAAAAATTCATAGGCTTTTAGTATTTCTTTTATTACATATACATCATTTACATCTTTTATTTTTACAAGTAAGATTGGTAGGTCTCCAGATATTCCATATTTCCATAAATCGTGTACTTGATAATTTTGTTTTTCTTGCATATTATATTCATTTTCTCTTATGTTATATTGTTTTTTATTATTTGTTTTTTTGTTTTTAAAATATACTTTTTTCATTGGGTTTTGTACTATTAAATATGATAATATTTTTTGATAGTTTTCAATGTCTTTTCCTTTTATTCCTAAATATCTTGCCTCTTCTTCTACTCTTACTTTTGATAGTTCAAATGCTCTTTTTATGTTTTCAGAGTTTATATATTTTTGGATGTTTTCTTCTATTTTTTCTTTTTCTTCTGATACTGTTATTATTAGGTTTAGTGTTATGCTTTCACCTGGTTTTATTTTAATTGTTCTTTTTAGTGCTACAACTGGTGATACTGTTAATCCTAAATTTTTAGAAAATGGCATTGAATTTTCTATCATTTTAGGAACTTCATTTATTCTTCCATTTAATTTTTCCCCATCTATTTCATATTCTAAATCCCCTATGGTTTCGTTTTCTGTGTATAAATTTACTCCCATATACATAGGTTCTATATTTCCCCTTTTGTTTCTTTTTACTAATATTGTACCAGTTTTTTCTAAATATTCGTATTTTAAAAATAGATTATTAAAACTCATATGTGAATAATCTTGTTCTTTTGTAGATAGTACTGGTTCAAAATAGCTTGATACCTCTAAAGTTTCTTCTATATTTCCATTGTTTTGTATTTCTAATTTTCGTATTTCTACTGGGTCTTCGGGTGCTGTTATTATTTTTAAAGTAGTTACAATTTTTTCGTCTGTTCTTGTGAATTTATCTTGGTCTTGCATGAAACTTACTTCATATTTTTCTGGTTTTTTTAGATAACTTGTATTTATTGTGTTCCATATTTCTTTAGTTCGTATATTTTTTATATAAAACATTATACCTTGTGGATTGTCATTTGTCTGTTTATATCTATTTACTAAAATATTTTTATATAGACTAAATCCTTCTCCTCTTTCATTTATACATATAGAGTAATCATCATTTGCAATAACATTGTAGTTGTTTAAGTTTGGATTTAATTTTGTAAATATTCTTTCGGTATAATTTTCGTAATCTATATTTTTTAATTTTTGGATTTTTTCCTTTTTCTCTTTTGTTATTATTACATCTTCTGGCATTTTTTCTTGTAGTAATATATCTACTGCTTTTATTTCAGGGTTCCCTATAAATCTTTCTTGTAATATATTGTTGTTTATTAGGTTGTTTATTGATAATAGTATTAAACCTTGATGATGTGCCATGTATGTTTTTACTACTTCGTATTTTTGGTTGCTTCTTAACCTTGCTGGTGTGTAGTCTATTGCTTCATAAAATCCGAAATTTTCCTGTCATTCCTTGTTTTTCTAATTCTTTTAAATTGTGTATTACTTCTTTTGGTATATCTACTATTGCAAGGACACTTCCATATGTTGATACTACCATTTCATCTGCAAGTCCTCTTTTTAGTCCCAGCCATGGTATTCCAAATGCTTTATATTGATAGTTTGAGTTTAGGTCTTTTAGATTAAATGCTGATTCTGATATTCCCCATGGTATTCCTAATTTTTGGGCATATTCCTTTTGGCTCATTAATAGAAAATGACATGATTCAGAAATTAAACTTCCTGGATATTTTGGTATATTTACATTTGGCATAAGATATTCAAATGCTGTTCCTGACCATGATACAAGACCTTTGTAGCCTTTCATTGTAGTTAGTGTTCTACTTAAATTCTGCCAGTGTTTTGATGGTATATCATGTTTTGCTATTGCAACTAAACTTGCTTGTCTTGCCTCTGATGCAAGTAAATCATAGTATGAGTCTGTTAATTTGTTTTCTTCTATGTTAAATCCTATTGAAAATAGCCTTTTTTCATAATCATATAATTTGCTAAAATCTGTTTTTTCTATTAGCCTGTTTGTTATATTTATTAGGTCTTGGATTATTGTTTTATCTATTGGTTGCTTTGCAGATACAGGGGTTGCATTTTTTGTATCTGTTTGTTCTGTTGTTTCGTTTTTTGGTTTACCTGCAGGCATAGGTTCTGCTCCTACATTGTTGTTTTGTTCCATTTGTGTTAAAAATTCCTTTAAGGTGTATAAATATCCTACAAAATTTCCACTATCTACTGTTGAAATGTACCTTGGCATTAAAGGTTCTAGTTTTCCGAATATTATACCAGTTATATAAATGTCCATTCCATTTTGCTAGTTTTTGTATTGTTTCTAACATGTTTTGTATCATTGTTATTGCTTTTTGTAAATCTATATAGCCTAAGTCATATGCTGATATTATGCTAATTAAACCTAATCCAATATTTGTTGATGATGTTCTATTAACGGCTTTTTTAGTTCTATCTTCTTGATAGTTATCTGGTGGTAGATAGTTATTTTGTTTGTTCATATATGTTTCAAAATAGTCCCAGGTTTTTTTACCCATTTCTAATACATATTCTATTTCGTCATTTGATAATTCTTTTACTTTTGCTTTTTTAGTTTCTTTTTTGCTTATATAATAACATATGCTTGGTGCTATAATCCATAGTATTGCTATTAAATAAAAAATTATATTTATTATATGTGGTTCTGTTTTTAAAAGTATTAGTATTGCTATAATTCCAGAAATTACATTTATGCTCATTTCTTTGTAATAAGAAAATATATCTGTACTTGCTTTATTTTCCGCCTCTTCTGCGGTTGTCCACTGTAATAAGTGCTTTTTTGATATTGTCATTCTGTAGATTGTTCTAATTATTGCATCTAATGCTACATATGCTTTATGTGGCAATGTCATAAGGTTTATTATTCCTCTTAATACACCTGCCCAAAATTTAGAAATGTTTTTTTCAAAATATTTATGGCTTGTTTTTTTGTCTTGTTTTTGTACGATGTATGATAAAATCTCAATTATACTTGAAAATATTGTAGTTATTAACATTGTAAGCATTACAGGCCATATACTAATCCCCAAAAACATCTTAAATGTGGATAATATTAGTATCCCAAGAATTATACTTATTTCTACAAGGCTTCTTCTTAAGTTATCTAGTATTTTATATTTTGATAATAAATTTAGTGGATTTTTCTTTTTGGTTCCATTTTTTGTCGTTATGCTTTTTTTAAGCCATCTTATTATTTGCCAATCTCCTCTTATCCATCTTGCATTTCTATTTGTATATGCATTGTATTTATATGGATATCCATCTAATAGTAGAATATCACTTGCAAGTGCACATCTTAGGTAACTTCCTTCTAATAAATCATGACTTAATACGGTAGTTTCTGGGATTTCATTTTGTAATACTTTTGAAAATACCGCTAAATCATATATTCCTTTTCCTGTGAATATTCCTTCACAAAAATTATCTTGGTATATATCTGATATTGCATTTGCATATGGATCTACTCCGACCGAAAACCTGCAAATATCTTTGTAAATAGACTCATTCTGGAAGACTTTAAATCTATTCCTATATGTGGCTGTATTAAAGCGTGTCCTTTTATTACTAAATCTTTTGTATTATTTAGTTCTGGTTTATTTAGTATGTGTGAGGCTACTCCTATTAGTTCTAAGCCAGTATTTAAGGTTAAGTTTGTGTCTGAATCTAGTGTGATTATATATTTTATTTTAGGCAACATGTTTTTTTGTTTCCATTCTTCTAATGTGTTTGCTTTAAATGGATTTTCTATGTTTCCTAGTAAATATTCATTTAATTGGTTTATAAGTCCTCTTTTTCTTTCCCAACCTAAAAAGCAATTTTCAGATTCATTCCATATTCTCTTTCTATATATAAATTGGAATTTTCCCATTCCTTGATTTGGATATTTTTTGTTTAATCTTTCTATTTCACTTTGTCCTTGTTTTATTATTTGTTCATCTATTTCTTCTGTTTCCTTCTTACTTGATGTTACATCTCCTAATAATGTAAAGTATATATTTTCAGATTTATTTGCAAGGTAAAATACTTCTAATTTTGATATTAAGTCTTTTACTTTATTAGGAGTTTTTACTATTCCTGGTATTATTACCATTGTAGTGTCTTCAATTGGTATTCCGGTTTATATAATCCATTTTTGGCATTATGGACGGTTTTACTATTTTATTTAAAATATATTGGATAATTTCTGTAGAAATTTGTGTTGCTGGAATAAATGTTATTATGAATGTTATTATTGTGTATATTATGTTTGATTGTTTATATATATAGAAAGATAATGCTCCTGATAGCAGTATTGATAATACTGCTATTGATAATATATATAATGATACACTGTTTTTTGCAGTTTTTGGCTTTTTGTTTGTTTGTAAGATTTTGTATAGTTCTTTTATTCCATCCGATATTAGGTAATAGCCAATATGTGAAGTTTTTTGTTGTTCTATTGGTTTATTGTTTTGTTCTTTATTGTTTTGGTTTATTTGTTCTTCTATTTCATTTTCTGGTTGTTCTACAGACACAAAACCTGCCCCTATATTAGTATTGTTGCTAGATGTTGCTAATTCTAGAGCTTTTTTTGTGATGTACAATTCTGATATTTTGGTTCTTTTTGCTATTTCTTTTATTTTATCTCTGTAATATGCTTTTGTTTTGTAGTCCATTTTTTCGTATATTCCGGCATGGATCTTTTTTTAATAGTTCTTCTACTCCATTGATATTTTCAAAGATTTCTAATAGGTTTATTCTTCCGTATTTCTTTTATGCTTTTTATACAATTTCCCATTGTTACTTTTTTTACGGCTATATCAAAGTGTTCTTTTTTTATTATGTCTGATACTGTTGTTCCCATTTTTAATACTTGCTCTTCTAATATTTCTAAATAACTATATGCTTTTTTACCATATCTTTTTAATCTATATGACATGTATTCTATAAATGGATATTTCATTTGTCCGATTTTCTAATATTTTTGTCTTATAATGCTTATATTCTTTAAACTTTTGATTATTGCTTGTTTTATATTCTACTAATCTTTCAATTATATCCTCTACTCTATATTTTTGAATTTGAGAAGATACTATTTTTTCACATACATTTCGTATGTTTTCTATAATTGCAATTTGCAAAAAAATTCCTACGCTCCATATTTCTTCCATATTTAGTGCTTTTTTATTTTGGTATGCTTTTAAAAGGTCTTCTAGTGTATGTGCATCTATTCTTGCTTCTGTGTAGCATACTATTTCTGAAGCAAGCACATATATTCTTGCAAAACCCTTATAAGCATCTCCTGCTATTCCTATTAAGTTTTTATATTTTTTTAGAGTTAATTCTTTTTCTATAGTTTTTGCAGTTTCTTCTATTATATAATAATTATCTAATAACCACTCACCTGCTGGATGTATATTTATTCCCTCTTTTAGATGTTCATTTAATAATTCATAGGTTCTAGTTATAAATTCAAAATTTTCTTTAAGTCTTGGTATTGGATATGTTTCTTCATCTGATTTATCCTGTAATACATGGTCTAAAGCTATTTTTTCTAAATAGCTTTCTAGGCTATGTTTATCTAATAAGGCTCCTTTTATATTTAATACTTTTGCTAATTTCAAAAAATTTTCCTCCTTCTTATATGAGTATGTAATTTTTTAAAATTAGTTTTTCCAAAAGTGCTATTTTTATGCAAATTGTTTTTGATATATAATTTTCTTGAATTTAATTTTTTTGCGATATGTATAAAAAGATAATTGGTATTAACCAAAAGAAACAGACACAAGTGTCTGCTTCTTCTTTTTTAGAATTTTATTTATTTTTAGCCTCTAATACATATTTTTTTATTAAGTATAATCCTCCCGCTAATATTACTGTAATTAATATTCCTAATCCATAGTAAATATGTACTGAACCTGTTGGTGGCATTATCATATCATCTATACGTCTTACTGAATCATGTTCAATTTCTGAATTTTCTAAGTTTTGATTTCCTGGAGTTGCTCCACGGTCATATCTTCCTTCATCGTTAGCTATTTCTACTATTTCTGCTATATTTCCAAAATCGTCTGAATCATTTTCCGTTGATAATACTTTTCTTAAGGTTACTGTTGTTTCTACCGATTGTCCTGGTTCTAAGTTTGTTTTTGCAAGTGGGTTATCTTCTGTTGTTTGTAGTATTATACTTTGTGTTGTTAAGTCTACTACTTGTTTGTCATTTTCATATTTTGCATTAGTTATAAATGTTGACTTTTGGTTTGTTTGTATATCATTTTTTTGTACTACTTTCCATAATGCTTTTCCATTTTCCATATTATCTGCCAAATCAAAACTTAGATTGTTTGATACATAGTTTATAACATTTTTTGCTCTTGTGTTGCCTATGCCTTTTTCACTATTATTTGTTACTATTAGTTTATATGTTACTTCTATTACAGCTCCATTTTTTAATTCGTCATCTAATGTTATATCAAATTTATTTCCAACTTCTTTTAGATGATCTGTTTTTCCTGCTTTTTTATTAATTAACTCTGTTCCATTTGCAAGTGTTACTTTAACATTATCAACTTCTTGAGCTAATGTTAATTCTTCTTTTGGTCTTTCTACAATTCCGAAGTCTATTCCTTGTATTTTGTGTGTATATTTATCGCTTGATTGATTTCCTGTAACATTAGTTGTTGCATATTCTACTTCTACTGACATTTTAGGTGTATATGCAATACGATATGTGTTTTGTTCTAATTCGTTTGCAAGATTTCTATTATACTCACTGTTAATATGACTTGGTTGTGGATTCTCATATGATTTGAATACTTCTGCTTTATGGTTTGTTATTTCCCTTCCAGATGTTTGCTTAGAGTATGCTATAACTTGATTTCTTCTGTTTACATCATCTGTAGCATCAGATTTTGCAATAGATGTATCTTTATACCAGTAGTTTCCTGTTTTTGCATCATATTTTGTTGATTGATAGTCTTGTCCATTATATGATTTTTGATTTACACCTTTAATGTATTGTGAATTTAATGTCATTGCTGTTGCATCATCATGACCATATGTGTATCTTATTGTATAGTCTCCTGGTATAAATCCAGTAAATCCATACCAACCTCCACCATTTGTTGTAGTTGTTGCTCTTACTATTGGGTTATTATTTTTTATTTCTACTAATTCTACTTTTACTCCTTGTATACCGAGTTTCTCCATTATCTAGTATTCCATTACCCTCTCTTGTTTGGTTTGTATATACTTTAGCATCTTTTCCTGTTGTATCTTCAAATACTACACCTTCTACTGTTCTTGATTTTCTTATTGGTATAGCTATTGTTGGTGCTCTGTTTGTATCATCTTCATACATGCTTCTTATATTTGGGTAATTTATTATATTTTCTTGTTTTAGTTCTTCAATATCACTTATATTTAAGTTTCCTGGGTTTGAGTCTATATCTATTAATCCTGGTGTTGAATTACCATCTAAATCATTATAAGTTTTGTAACCATTTATTTCTGCTAAATTCATTACTTTTACTTCTTCATTATTTAACAATTTCTCACTTAATAATGCTCCTACATTTGTTTCATCATCTTCATTTGGTCCTACTAATTGTAATTTTACATATATGTATTGTTTGCTATTATCGCCTAATCTTGTTTCATTATTTGGTCTTAAATAAATTGTTTTATATGTTCCTTTTTTAGATGTGTACTGCGTATTTGTTCCATATATTGATGTATAAGATGCTGTTACATCTCCTATTTTATTTCCAACTTCATCTCCTACATATGCTTCTTTAAATTTATAGTTTGGATCATAGTAGTCTACTATTTCTTTAACTGCTCCTATTGTAGTAGATTGATTTATAACATCTATTTTGTAAGTTACATATATTTTTAATCTATCCTCAGGTTGTAAGTTATAATTATCATTTATTTGATAATTACCATCTACTTTTCCTGTCATACTAGCATTGTAGTTTGCACTTTGTCCATTGGCTACTTCTTCTGATCTCATTTCTAAAGTATATTCATCTGTTTCTATCTCTCTTGTTCTTTTCTCTTTAATGTTATTTATCGCATTTTCCCAATTTACCAAAGGCTTGGCCATATATGCTCCTCTTAAACCTACATTGTTATTTGTACCTATATAATCATCTTGACTTATTCCAAACTTCAATCCGCCACTTGAATATCTTGAATCATAATTATATGTTTCTGTTTTTCCATTTATTTGTACTTCAGCTTTTAGTGGATCTTGAAGTATATACATGTCGAATGTTGGTCTTGCTTTTATTCCTTGGTTTATGTGTAGTTGGTTATATGGTGAACCTTGTTTATAGTTTCCATTATCAGTATAATCTCCCCATAAGCCCATGTTTGACATATTAGCTTCATATTCAGCAACTGTTCTCCATTCTCCTGTTAGTTCATTATAGTATTCATACATTCCTTTTTCTTTACGATATGTATATGTCCAACCAGTATTTGATCTAAATTCCCATGAGCCATATAATGCCCAATATGTATTTTCATCTCCATTTCCTATTTGTACATTATCTATTACAAATTTATCTACTAATGGATATTTGTTTACTGTTTTTGATTCTATTCTACAATCTGCCACAAATTGTACTTTTCTTTTTGTTTCTATATCATTTCCTAGTTCTTGTGCTACTAATTGACATGCTTTTTTATAATCCTCTTCTCCCTGGCAATCTGATACACGTTTAGCTGATATTTTTTTAAATATGTCTACTATGTCTTCTTGAAAATATGTTTTGTTATAATCTCCTAACTCTTCACCAAATACTTTGTTTACTATTTTGTAGTTTTCTGGATATGATCTTATTTCTTTAAATTTATCATTAAATGATGTTCTATAATCATGATTTGTTTCTCCATTATTTTCTATTTCATTGGCCTTTGAAAGATTATCTGCATTATGTATTTTAGCATTTGTTGTTAGTACATTTGTATAAACCATTCCGTTATATACAAATTTTACATAGTATTTTTTCATTGAATCTAATCCTGAAAATTTATAACTTCCATTTTCGTCTGTTAAAACTGGATTTTGTAAAGTTTTTTGTTCTGGTTCTTGTTCTTTATATTCTTTTATGTCTGTAGCTAATTCATCGCAAGCTGTTTCATATAAAGGTTTATCACATGTTTTTTTCCAATATATTGCGCCTTCATTTCTTCCACAACCTACTGTATATCCAATTATTTTTGGTGTTGATGTTGGTGGTTCAGGATCTTCACCACAGATAAGCCACTTTTCTCCATCTGGTTTTCGTTCGTAATAAATTTTAGTATCCTTTTCACCATTATTTTCAGGTCGATTTTCTGCTTCAGCCTTAATAGACACCCAGTTATTAACTGTCCCATCCCAAGCCATCCATTCTTTTCCTTGCTTACATTCAAACACTAGTCTTGTACCTGTACACTTAATTTTACCATCCTCAAATAGTTCTGCTGGTTCTATAATATCACCGTTGCCATCAATCTTATACCATTGTTCTTTACCATCAATTAGCTTTCTTTGATATCTGGTTTCACAGTGTTTACACCAAATTACTACCCAGTGATCTATATCTGTTTCCCCTGTCCAATCATCATAAGTCTCTACCTTGTCTCCGTCTTTATATGAAAAACTACCATTTCCACATTCTGTAGGTTTTAAGCAAGCTTCATCCATGTTTTGATTCTTATTTATACTAATAGTAATCCAGTTAGGATCATTTTTTTCATATTCTTTAAGCTCATTATAGTTTGCTTCTTCTTCTGGTAGTACATGTATATGATTTCCTGTATAGTAACACAAATCACTATGTATATGTGTACCACAATCATAACACCACTTTTCTTCATATTTTTCAACTTCATGCCAATGCATATAAGCACTTTCTAATTCAGTATTACCACTAGCCATTTTACCATCTGAAACAAATTCGCCAAGGTCCTCCTCACCTTTGTATTCACCTAAAGCAGTATGATATGCTCTAATTTCAGTTCCATGAACTCCAGTATCAGTTCCATCTCCCCAAGACTTTTCAGCTCTATACACCTTACATTTTACTTTTTTTGTTCCTGACTTTATTCCAACATTATGTCCGTTCATGTCCACTACTTCCTGTGCCACCTGTTCCTGCATTATAATATACTGGATTAATGTAACAACCAGAAGGATATATTTTTTCACCATCTATTCGACCACCTATACCGTTACGTTCGTCAATCCATTCTCCTCCATCTAAACTATGTATATGTGTATATGGTTCACTATAACAGATCCCTGGTTCATTCATTGAACCTATATGATATGGAGTATTTCCATCCAAATGCTCATGATTTGGTTTTGTGTAACATCCTCCTCCCATTTCTGGATCTCCTATATGTTTATGTTCAACTGTAGTATTATGTATGTCATATCTTATTACTGTGTTTGTTTGCGTTACTACTTTATCTGTAGCTGCATCATATAGTGTAACTTCAATTCCTGATAAGTTTTCCTCACTATCTAACATGTTATTTCCTTCATTAATCTTACCACTATCAGCATCTAAAAATACCTTTCCACTTAATTCCATTGTTAAATTAATACTATCTGGTGCTAATATTATGTTAGCATTTCTAATTATTCTGTTAGTTTCTCCTTTAGCCAAGTTTCCTTCTTCAAGCCAACCATAGCTTACTAATTTTTGTGGTTCAGTTTCAATAATTTCTGTTTTTAATCTCCATGTATAAAGAGTATCATCCTTACCTTGTGGATGTGTTGGATTTTGACAAGTTTTGTTAGTTGCTTCCTTTTGCCATACCCATTTTTTTGATGTTCCTTTAAATTTTTCTAATGTAACATAGCATGATTCTAAATATTCAAATTCTACTTTTAGTTTTATATTTTGAATATCGCCTTCTCCTAATTGAGAAGAAAATTTAACATAAAATTCTTGGTTAGGCTCAGGAAATTTCTTACTTGATTTTATTAGCTCATTGTTAGCATTTATCCATTCTGCTTCTTCTCCAAATGCTAGTCCATCTGCTGTTAATAATTGTATATTGTTATCACTTACGTTTCCAATTTGAGCATTCCTTTTATCTAGTAAGTAAATATTTTTTATATAACTAAATTTTCTATTTCCATAATAATTATTCAAATAATCTACTTTAAATGGTCCTACAATATATGTTTTATCTGTTTGATTAACCTGTACTTTTACATTTTGTTTATTTGTTTCATCTGATACTTTTGAAGTATACACATCTTTGTAATGCAAATTTCCACTGTCATCTGTTGTGCTGTTATGTATGCTTTTATAATGTTTTAAATATTCATCTGCTTCATCATTCCATTTACCTCTTTCAACATCATGTCTTCCTTCATTTAATGTTGTATGCCATAAAGATTTTTGAACTTCATTATTGATATCTGGATAATCACCTATATTAAAATTATCAAATGCTATTTTACCTATTGCATCTATATAACCTTCTTCTTTAGCACGTACAAAAACATATGCTGCATCTTGATATAATTCATAGTTTACGTGTCCATCACTTACATATTCCATAGTTTCTGTACCATGGGCTCCACCATTCCAGTCTCCACCACCATCTTTTGTTGGATACTCCACTTCTTCGTCACAAATCGTACACCATTCTCCATGTGTTTGATTTTCTGGATTTTTATATCTGTCTGGTAAATTTGCAACATATGGTTGAAAACGCTGTATGCAAAAAAATATATTCGTCTCATTTATCTTATAAGGATAAAACATGTCGTTGTGTATATTAATTGCACTATTTGTCGTTCCAATATTTTTGGGTTCAATTGTTAATTTTTCTAATTCTTCTGCTTCAACTTTTGTAAATAATAGTGCTATTAATATAAATACTAACATCATAAATATTTTCTTATATTTATTTACTCTTTCCATACATTTCCCTCCTTCTTCTATATTTTTCTTAAAACCTTTTTATTTATAAAATATATTCCAATTCCTAACATAGCAATTGATACTAGTGTTATTACAATATACACATATATTTCACCAGTTTTTACACCAATTATTACATCTGCAAGACTTATATCGTCCTCATTTTGTACTTTATTTGCTGGTGTAGAATCTACATCTATAATTCCATAATCATTTGATGCTTCATAAATTTCTGCTACATTATTTATTGTTCCTGTATTATCATTTGTCATTACTTTAGTTAATATTAATGTTACTTCTTTTGTTTCCCCTGGTTGTAATAATACATCTGCTAGTGAAGAACAGTATAAGTTTCCTCTTTCACCTTCATACCATTCTATATTTAATTCAGAATTAAATTTCATATCTTTTGGCATGTAGTCTATTATTTTTTTAACATATCCTGGTACTTCTCCTTCATTTGTTACTTTTATTTTGTATTCTATTACTAATGTACTTCCTTCAATTGTTTTTGCATCTAAATCTACTTTTGCAAGTTTTGCATCATTAAATTCATATGTTTTTGTTCCTTTTGAATTATTAACTGTTACTTTTGATACTGTTTTATCTAGTCTTAAATCGAATTTTTGTTTTATTACTAACCCCATATCTATGTTTGTAATATCGTTATTTAAAATTTCTATGCTATTTGCAACACCTGCAAGTTTTGTTTCTCCTTTTATTGTAACTCCCATAGATATTACATCTGAGTTTTTATCTTCTATTATTCCTTCTTTTCTATATGCTGTTACATCATAATTTGCTGTATCATATAAAAATACTACTATGTATTTTCCAGGTACTAAATTAGAAAATGTATATACTCCATTTTGATTTGTTTTTTGTATTTTATTCATTCCTGTTACAGGATCTGTTACTATTTTTCCTGTTTCTTGGTTTACTAGTATTACTTCTATATTAGGAAGTAGTTTTTCTGTTTCATCTCTTCTTCCATCCTTATCTTCATCTAGCCATGCAAGTCCTGTAATTTTATATGTTCCTTCTATTGGCTCTGTTACAGTTGAATCTCCTGTATCTTCTAATTTTTCTACTATTGTATGAGATATCTCATTTGTTTCTAACTCTATACCAGATTCTGCTGTTAATTTTACTTTGTTTGTTATAGTTCTTTGATGTTTGTTTTCTTCACTGTTTTTTACAAATGCTTTTATTGTTATGTCTACTGTTTCTCCTACTTGCATTACAGGAATTTCTATTTGAGCTGTATTTCCTATTGAAGTTTCATATTTTTTTCCTTTAATAACATATGTTGCTCCTCTATAACTTAACCCTTCTGGCATTTGACTAGTTACAACTACATTGTTTACTTCTGTTTCTCCTATATTTTCTACTGTTATGTTATATTCTATTATATCTCCTACTGATACTTTATTTGATGTTGTAGAATTTCCGTGTTATTGTAAGTATTGGTTTTATTACTGTAAATTTTGTTTCATTTGTTGTTAGTTCTTTTTCATTAGTTTTTAAAGTCATTATGTTTGATATTTCTTTTTTAGTTTCACCATTTTGTAAATTATTTATTTTAGTTTCTAATGTTATATATTTAACCGATTTTGCATTAACTGTTCCAAGATTCCATGTAACTGTATTTGTGGCTTCGTTATATTCTCCACCCTCATTCGCACTTACAAATGATATTCCATCTGGTAGTTTATTTGTAAGAACTACATTTTCTTTTGGTTTCATAGTTATGTTTTTAATAGTTAACATATATATGTTTGTTTGTCCTTCTCTTTTTTCTATATTTTGAGGTGATGTTTCCATTTTTAATATTAAATATGATGGTACTATTTTGCTTTCTACAGGTTGTGATTTAAATTCTAGTTCATAATTTTCTACTGTTGCTTTTCCATTTGCTTGTATTGTTTTTTCATTTTCATTGTATCCTAAGGTATTTACTTCTACTTGGTAGAAAATTGTTTTTGTTTCTCCTGGTTTTATTTTATTAATTACTTCAGAATATTCTTCTTTTTTTGGATATTTTATTCCATCTTCATGCCCTATTTCATATGCTATATATGTGGTACCTTTAGGAACACTTCCTGTTAATGTTACATTAGATAATTCTTTATTTCCTTCATTTTTTACAGATACTTTATATGTTACTATACTTGCTTCTTCTATATCACCTTTTCTATCTATTCCCATTTCAACCTTTAAGTTTGGTCCTTCTTTAGTAGATAAACCAATTCTTGCTGATTTTTGCTTGTCTTGTATTGTTTCATCTTCTTTTACATTATCAAAGTATACCACATAATTTGAATATGCATTTTTATTATATTCTAATTTTTCTGGTATAGATATATTGTACTTAACTTGTACTATATCTCCTGTATTCATTTCATAGTCATTAAATACAATTAAGTATGATTTTATTTCTTGTAAGTTTTCAGGTGATGTTTCCCAAGCATTTGCTACAAGTGTTATATCTTTTGTTGCTGTTTCATTTTTAGAATAGTATATTGTATATTTTTCTTCACTTATTCCACTTAATTGTAACTTTGATTGTAAGTTTAGAGAAATATTAGAGCCTAGGTTTTCTTTTGTTTCAACATCTTTATTGTTAGAAGTTGGTATTCTTCCTAATATTTTTACATTTTTTGCTATATTTTCGTAGTTATTTATTATATTCATTGAAAATGTTGCTGTTTTTACACTTTTTCCTACATCTAAAGTTCCAACTGATTCTTCACCACTTATTGTAGTTACTGTTTCATTTTTTTCGTTATATCCTGCTATGGTAGTGGTTGTTACCATTCCTGTTGGTGCTACTGCTCTTAAGTTTACACCGTGCATATGCTTTATCTATATTGCTATTTTGTACTGTTCTTGTAGCTACTTTTTTTACTGTTGTATTTTCTCCTGCTTTTTCATACATTGTTGCAAGTTCATTTGTTACATATGCTTTTATTATATCATCTTTTGTTGGTGTTAGAGTTTCTAATGTAATATCTGTATTGATTACTACATTTGCTCCTTTTGATATTTCATTTTCACTATATGCTGTTTGTTCTCCTTCTAATTTTATGTTTATTACTATGTTTCCATTGTCATTTACATATGTTTTACGTTCTTTTATTTTTAATTCGTTATCAAATAATAGGTTTACATCTTTTATTTTTAATTCTTTTATATAATTTGGTAATACTATTTCTATTGTAGGGTTTTTATATAAATCACAACTGATTTCATTTGTTTTTAGTATAACTCTAATTTCTACATCTTCATTTTTTACTACTGTTGATAAGCTAGGTTTATTAACTGCTACATCTATTTTTGTAGATGGTGCTATTAGATTTATGTCTTTTACTACCTCATTATTTTCTATTTGTATAATTTTATGTTCTTGGTTTGTTATTGTATTTTCTACTTTTGTTATTACTTTTAATTGTAATTTTTGAAAATCTTCTACTTGTGTTTTAGTATAATTTGTTTTTCCTTTTAGACTTTTTTTATGATTTATTTCTAGTGTTCCTTCTGTAATTGGTTTTGATGTTTCTATTATGATTGTATTTATTGTTCCATTATATTTATATGTATAATTTTCTTTTGGTAATTCGTTTTGTTGTTCATTCTGAAATGTCTGTTTTGTAAATGTATACAAGTTTTCTCCATTTTGAGTTAATATTTTTATGTATCCATCTTGTCCTAATATCTTTTCAAAGTTTTCTTTATTAATAGTAGTTTCTTTATAATATGAATAGTTATTGTTGTCTACTACTGTTTTTTCTACTTCTCCATTTGATTTTACAAAGTTATCTATACTGTTTTCTACTATTATTTTATCTACTAATTCTTTGTATGCTATTGTTAGTTTTACATTTTCTTCATATTCTACTTCTTTATCTAATTTTGCATATAAGTAACCTTTGCTTAACATTTCACAAGATGAAATTTCTGTTTCTACAAAATTTCCCTTTTTTTCATTTTCTTCTATTGTTAATGTGTTTTCGGCATTTTCTTTTGTTATTACACTATTATAACTTTCAATTGTAACTTTTGCTTTTTGCTCTGCTTTTATTTGTTCTAATTTTTCTTTAAATATGTATGTTACTACATATTCGTCTTTTTTTGTTTTGTCCCATTTTACTTTATTTTCATTTGGAAGATTGTTTGTTATTATCTTTAATTCTTTGGTTTCTTCATTATACATAAATTGATCTTCATTTAATTGGTTTGTTTCGTCTTTTTTTACTTCAGTATTGTTTGCTACATTGTCTTTTTTTACATCAGATTTTTTAGTTTTTGCTACATATGTATTATTATTATAACTTATTAAAATTTCTTCTGGTTCTTTTCCATTTATTTGTGGAACATTTACAGTTAGATCTGTTTGTTTTATTGGTAATGCGTTATTTTCTAATCCTGTTTTTATTACTGTTTGTAATATTGTTCCTGAAGTTTCTTCTGTTTCATATGGCACAAATATTTTTGTTTCTTGTTCTATTTGCATTTTTGTTTCTTTTTGCCACTGACATCTTATATTTATTGTTTTTTCTATTGCAATATCTTTTCCATTATTATCTATATATGAACCTGTTAATTTTATATTATTTATTTTACTAAAATTTGATAAATCAAAATTTTCAGATTTTTTATTTACAATAGGTATTTCTAAAACAATTTGTGTTCCACCATTTATTTGTTTTAATGCAATTTTATTGTTTTCTACATCTACATTTTCTATTAGTTCAAGATTGTTTTCATTATTTAACATTTTAAAATTTGATTCTTTTTTATCTTGTCCTAAACTTTCTATTTTTGCATTTTTTAAATATCCTTTTTGAACATTAATTGCTAAATATAGTTTTACTTGTTTGTCTATATCTTGTTTTGATGTATGTGATTTTACTCCTGTTTCGTCCACAAAATAAGCATCAAAATTAACATTTTCGTTATTTGATACTGTTTTTTGGTTTTCTAGCTCATCCATTGTAGCATATGTTTTTGTGGCATATAATCCTAACATTATAAAGTTTGTAAATGTTAAAATCACCGCCATTGTTGTTGCTAATGCCTTTCTTAATAATTTTTGATTCATCATTTTTTCCTCCTATTTTTTATTTTATACTGTCAACTTTCATTATACGCCTTTTTTAGCTATTTTTCAAGTGTCTATGTTAAAAAAAGAAGCTTTTATGTAAAATATGTTTTAACCAACATATTTAGACAACATTTGTCAATTTTTGGCATATCTTTTTATTTTTTTAAGTTTGTTTTATCTATATATATAATA